>NZ_LZKD01000177.1:0-10402 GCF_001668695.1 Mycobacterium sp. E2497 | reverse complement strand
GCTGGACACCTCGCTGCGCTGGCAAGCGACGGTGATCCGGATGGACGGTCGCCGGATCGACCTGCTGGAGCTGAACGAGCTGCGCGGCCACGGCGAGGGCCCGGCAGGGGGCACGCCATGAGCGATCCCATGGGCGTCTTCCTGGCGATCCTGCTGATCGGCGTCAACGCCTTCTTCGTCGGGGCGGAATTCTCGTTGATCTCGGCCCGGCGCGACCGCCTCGAGGCGCTGGCCGAGCAGGGCAAGGCGCGGGCGGTCACCGTCATGCGTGCCGGCGAGCAGCTGCCCGCGATGCTGGCCGGCGCCCAGCTGGGAGTCACGGCCGCCTCGCTGCTGCTCGGGCGCATCGGTGAGTCGGCGGTCTCCAACCTGCTGCGCTCCGCGTTGGGGCTGACCGGTATTCCGCCGGCCCTGCTGCACACGTTGTCGTTCGCGATCGCGTTGGCGATCGTGGTCACGCTGCACGTGCTGCTCGGCGAGATGGTGCCCAAGAACATCGCGCTGGCCGGCCCCGAGCGAACGGCGATGCTGCTGGTGCCGCCCTACCTCGCCTACGTGCGGGCCGCCCGGCCGTTCATCGTGTTCTACAACAAGTGCGCCAGCGTCGTGGTGCGCGCGCTGGGCGTGGAACCCAAGGAAGAGCTCGAGATCACCGTCTCCCCCGTCGAGCTGAGCGAGATGATCGCCGAATCGGAGTCCCAGGGCCTGCTGGACCCCGAGGAGCACACCCGGCTGACGCGGGCGCTGCAGATCCGCACCCGGGTGGTCGGCGATGTGGCGGTCCCGCTCGAGGAGGTCCACGCGGTGCCGGTGGCCAGGGCGGGCAGCGGCCCGACCGTCGGCGCGGTCGAGCAGGCCCTGGCCCAGACCGGCTACTCGCGGTTCCCCGTCGCGAACGTCAACGGCGACTTCATCGGCTACCTGCACATCAAGGACATGCTGACCCTCGGCGACGACCCGCACACGGTGATCGACCTGGCGATGGTCCGCCCCCTTCCCCGGCTGCCCAAGTCGCTGCCGCTGGCCGACGCGTTGTCGCGGATGCGCCGCAGCAACAGCCATCTGGCGCTGGTGACCGACGCCGGCGGCGACGTGGTCGCGATGGTGGCGATGGAAGACCTGGTCGAGGACCTCGTCGGCACGATGCGCGACGCGTAACGGTCACCGGTCTCCCGGTTGGGAAATGCCCAGCCCGTATGATTTTCAGAGGCTGCCAGTCAAGTGCCAGTCAAGAAAGTGCTGGAGGGCGCAGGCTTCCCGGCGCGTTGATGCGTTGCTGGAATTCGAACCTCTGGCTCGCCGCCGCGGCATGGTTTTCAGCTAGCAGCGCGGCCTGACCTGGTCCGGTGGGTTGGGCGGATACGCTCACCAGGCTGCTGCTCGGTACGCTGAAGGCATTGCCGCTCCGGGCCAATGGCGGCTCGAAGAGGCTTCGTTATGGAGGAGAAACATGACTGATCGCGTGTCGGCGGGGAACCTGCGCGTCGCCCGAGTGCTCTACGACTTCGTGAACAACGAGGCCCTGCCCGGCACCGATATCGACCCGGACAGCTTCTGGGCCGGAGTCGACAAAGTCGTCACCGACCTCACGCCGAAGAACCAGGAGCTGCTGAACCGCCGCGACGAGCTGCAGGCCCAGATCGACAAGTGGCACCGGCAGCGCGTGATCGAGCCCTTCGATGTCGACGCGTACCGGCAGTTCATCACCGACATCGGTTACCTGCTGCCCGAACCCGAGGACTTCACGATCACCACCTCGGGTGTCGACGACGAGATCACCACGACCGCGGGCCCGCAGCTGGTTGTGCCCGTGCTCAACGCCCGGTTCGCGCTGAACGCCGCCAACGCGCGCTGGGGCTCGCTGTACGACGCCCTGTACGGCACCGACGTCATCCCCGAGGAGGACGGCGCGGAGAAGGGCACCAGCTACAACAAGGTCCGCGGCGACAAGGTCATCGCCTATGCACGCAACTTCCTCGACCAGGCGGTGCCGCTGGAATCCGGATCCTGGGCCGACGCCACGGGACTGTCCGTCGAGGACGGCCAGCTGAAGATCGCCACCGCCGACGGATCCGCCGGGCTGGCCAGCCCGGAGAAGTTCGCCGGCTACACCGGCGAGCTCGGCTCCCCCGACTGGTCGGTGCTGCTGGTCAATCACGGCCTGCACATCGAGGTCCTCGTCGACCCCGAATCGCCCGTCGGCAAGACCGACCGAGCCGGAATCAAGGACGTGGTCCTGGAATCGGCTATCACGACGATCATGGACTTCGAGGACTCGGTGGCCGCCGTCGACGCCGACGACAAGGTACTGGGCTACCGCAACTGGCTCGGGCTGAACAAGGGTGACCTGTCCGAGGAGGTCGACAAGGACGGCAAGTCCTTCACCCGCGTGCTGAACCAGGACCGCACCTACACCACGCCCGACGGCGAGGGCCAGCTGACGCTGCCGGGCCGCAGCCTGTTGTTCGTCCGCAACGTCGGTCACCTGATGACCAACGACGCGATCGTCGATGCCGACGGTAACGAGGTGTTCGAGGGCATCATGGACGCGCTGTTCACCGGGCTGACCGCGATCCACGGCCTCAAGACCGGTGACGCCAACGGACCGCTGACCAACAGCCGCACCGGGTCCATCTACATCGTCAAGCCCAAGATGCACGGACCCGACGAGGTCGCGTACACCTGCGAGCTGTTCAGCCGCGTCGAAGACGTCCTGGGCCTGCCGCAGGCCACCCTCAAGGTCGGCATCATGGACGAGGAGCGGCGCACCACCGTCAACCTCAAGGCCTGCATCAAAGCCGCCGCCGACCGGGTCGTGTTCATCAACACCGGCTTCCTGGATCGCACCGGCGACGAGATCCACACCTCGATGGAGGCCGGTCCGATGATCCGCAAGGGTGCGATGAAGAACACCACGTGGATCAAGGCCTACGAGGACGCCAACGTCGACATCGGTCTGGCCGCAGGGTTCAAGGGCAAGGCGCAGATCGGCAAGGGCATGTGGGCGATGACCGAGCTGATGGCCGACATGGTCGAGCAGAAGATCGGCCAGCCGAAGGCGGGCGCGACCACCGCGTGGGTGCCCTCGCCGACAGCCGCCACCCTGCACGCCATGCACTACCACTACGTCGACGTCGGAGCCGTGCAGGAGGGGCTGGCCGGCAAGAAGCGCACGACGATCGACGAGCTGCTGACCATTCCGCTGGCCAAGGAGCTGGCCTGGGCCCCCGAGGAGATCCGCGAGGAGGTCGACAACAACTGCCAGTCGATCCTCGGCTATGTGGTGCGCTGGGTCGCCCAGGGCGTCGGCTGCTCGAAGGTGCCCGACATCCACGACGTGGCGCTCATGGAAGACCGTGCCACGCTGCGGATCTCGAGTCAGCTGCTGGCCAACTGGCTGCGCCACGGGGTGATCACCGAAGAGGACGTGCGGGCCAGCCTGGAGCGGATGGCGCCGCTGGTGGACGCGCAGAACGCCAAGGATGCGGCGTACCTGCCGATGGCGCCCAACTTCGACGACAGCCTGGCGTTCCTGGCCGCGCAGGACCTGATCCTGACCGGGACGCAGCAGCCCAACGGCTACACCGAGCCGATCCTGCACCGCCGGCGGCGCGAAGTTAAGGCCCGCGCGGCGCAATCAAATTGAGCTGGTGCCTTAATCGGGCTCACCACGCATCGGTGCAGCTGGTGACTAAGATCAGCGGCGGGTTGACAACAAGTCGGACGGATCGACGGGAAGGCGACGGGCACCACTATGGGTAGGCACAGTTTGCCCGACCCTGGGGACTCCGCCGACCAGCCGTACAGCAGCGGCGAGACGGATGACCACCCGTACGCCGGCACCGACGACTACTCGGACGAGGGTCATTACCCGCGCGACGAGGAGTTGCCGTTCGACGCGGACGACTACTCGGCCGGCGACGAGCCCTACGCCGAGGACGCCTTCGAGGAGGGCACCGCCGACGACTACC
Organism: Mycobacterium sp. E2497; assembly: GCF_001668695.1. Lineage (NCBI taxonomy): Bacteria > Bacillati > Actinomycetota > Actinomycetes > Mycobacteriales > Mycobacteriaceae > Mycobacterium > Mycobacterium sp. E2497. The sequence continues at coordinate 6,431 of NZ_LZKD01000177.1, read as the reverse complement.
CGGAGTTTCCGCCACGGCAGCCGGGCCCGGCGGCCTCTGAGCCGCCCGCCTCGTCGCCCTCGCTGTTCGGGCGCGGCCACCGGGGGCTCGGTGATTGGCGCGGCGGCCATCGCAGCGAGGGCGGGCGCCGCGGGGTGAGCATCGGCGTGATCGTGGCCCTCGTCGCCGTGGTCGTGGTGGTGGGCACCGTGATCCTGTGGACCTTCATCGGTGATGCCCTGTCCAACCGGTCGCACAAGGCGGCCGGACGCTGCGTGGGCGGCAAGGAGACCGTCGCCGTCATCGCCGACCCGTCCATCGCCGATTCCGTGCGGCAGTTCGCGGACAGCTACAACTCGTCGGCCGGGCCCGTCGGGGACCACTGCATGGAGGTCAGCGTCAAACCGGCGGGGTCCGACGCGGTGCTCAACGGCTTCATCGGCAAGTGGCCCGCCGAGTTGGGTGGGCAGCCGGCGTTGTGGATTCCGGGCAGTTCGGTGTCGGCGGCGCGGCTCGCCGGGGCCTCGGCGCAGAAGACCATCACCGACAGCCGCTCGCTGGTCACGTCGCCGGTGGTGTTGGCCGTCCGGCCGGAGCTCCAGCGGGCGCTCGGCAGCCAGACGTGGGCGGCGCTGCCCGGGCTGCAGACCAATCCGGCCGGGTTGGCCGGCGTGAACCTGCCGGCCTGGGGGTCGCTGCGGCTGGCCCTGCCGATGAACGGCAACGGCGACGCGGCGTTCTTGGCCGGCGAGGCGGTGGCTGCCGCGGCGGCCCCACCCGGCGCCCCGGCGACCCAGGGCACCGGCGCGGTGCGCGCCCTGCTGAGCGCGCAACCGAAGCTGGCAAACAACTCGCTGACCGAGGCGATGGATGCGCTGCTCGGACCCCCTGACGCGGCGACCGCGCCGGTACACGCGGTGATCACCACCGAGCAGCAGCTGTTCCAGCACGGCAAGTCGCTGCCCGACGCCAAGGGCGCGTTGGCTTCCTGGCTACCGCCCGGGCCGGCGCCGGTCGCCGACTACCCCAGCGTGCTGCTCAGCGGCTCCTGGCTCACCCACGAGCAGACGTCGGCGGCCAGCGAGTTCGACCGCTTCATGCGCAAGCCCGACCAGCTCGCCAAGCTGGCCAAGGCCGGGTTCCGGGTCAACGGCGTCACACCGCCGAGCAGCCCGGTCACCACGTTCCCCGCACTGCCGGGGACGCTGTCGGTGGGCGACGACGCGATGCGCGCGACGCTCGCCGAGGCGATGTCCGCCCCGTCGAGCGGGCTCGCCGCAACCATCATGCTCGACCAGTCGATGCCCGGCCAGGAGGGCGGGAAGACCCGGCTGGCCAACGTGATTGCGGCGCTCCAGGACAAGATCAAGGCACTGCCGCCCGCCGCCATGGTGGGGTTGTGGACGTTCGATGGCCACGAGGGGCGGTCCGAGGTGCCCGGCGGGCCGCTCGGCGACCCCGTCAATGGCCAGCCGCGCTCGGCGGCGCTGGTGGCTGCGTTGGACAAGCAGTACTCGTCGCCCGGCGGGGCGGTGTCGTTTACCACGCTGCGAATGATCTACCAGGATCTGCAGGCCAATTACCGCGCCGGCCAGACCAACTCGATCCTGGTCATCACGGCGGGCCCACACACCGACCAGACTTTGGACGGCCCCGGGTTGCAGGACTTCATCCGCAAGAGCGCGGACCCGGCCAAACCGATCGCGGTGAACGTCATCGACTTCGGCGGCGATCCGGACCGCGCCACCTGGGAGGCCGTCGCCCAGCTCAGCGGTGGCGGCTACCAGAACCTCGCCACGTCCGCGTCCCCCGACCTCGCCGCGGCGCTCAACGCGTTCCTGAGCTGAGGCGCGGGTTACCCGCGCGGGAGGGACCGTAGGCGAACTTCGCGGCGGGGTCTTCACGGGCGCGACGGCAACTTGGCGCTAGGCTCGATCGAGGTTGATTCCACGGCCGACGCGATGGGGAGCAGTGCGAAGGTTCCGGAGCTGAGCGCCCTCCGGTCCATCCTGGGGGCGCCCTGATGACGCGCAGATCCGTGAAGACTGCAGGGGTGGCGCTGCGAAAGGATGATCCACGACCGCAATGACGAATCTGACTACTGGCCAGGGGCTTCCGGACGTGGTCGTCACCGGGATCGCCATGACCACCGCACTCGCCACCGACGCCGAGACCACCTGGAAGTTGCTGCTCGACTGCCAAAGCGGGATCCGCGAGCTCGATGACCCGTTCGTGGAGGAGTTCGATCTGCCGGTTCGCATCGGCGGGCACCTGCTGGAGGAGTTCGATAGCGAGCTCAACCCGGCCGAGCTGCGCCGCACGGGATACCTGTCCAGAATGTCTGCCGTCGTCAACCGGCGGGCGTGGGACAGCGCCGGCTCCCCGGAGGTCGACCCCAACCGCCTGCTGGTGTCGGTAGGCACCGGATTCGGTTCCGGCGAGGAGCTGGTGTTCACCCGCGACACCCTGCGCGCCCGGGGCGTCAAAGCGGTGTCGCCGCTGGCCGTCAGTAAGTACATGCCCGACGCCGCCGCCCAGGCGGTGGGGCTGGAGCGGCACGCCAGGGCCGGCGTGATGACACCGGTGTCGGCGTGCGCGTCCGGTTCGGAGGCGATCGCGCGGGCCTGGCAGGCGATGGTGTTCGGCGAGGCCGACGTCGCAATCTGCGGTGGCGTCGAGACCCGGATCGAGGCGGTGCCCATCGCCGCCTTCGCCAACATGCGGATCGTGATGTCGACGAACAACGCGAATCCGGCCGGCGCATGCCGCCCCTTCGACAAGGACCGCGACGGTTTCGTCTTCGGCGAGGCCGGCGCTCTGATGGTGCTCGAGACCGAGGAGCACGCCAAGGCCCGCGGGGCGCGCATCCTGGCCCGGTTGATGGGCGCCGGCGTGACGTCCGACGGTTACCACATGGTCGCGCCGGACCCGAGCGGGAACCGCGCCGGACAGGCGATGACCCGCGCCATCCAGCTCGCCGGTCTCACACCCGGCGACATCGACCACGTCAACGCGCACGCCACCGGTACGCAGATCGGCGACCTCGCCGAGGGCAAGGCGATCAACAACGCGCTGGGCAGCAACAAGCCGGCGGTGTACGCCCCCAAATCCGCCCTCGGGCACTCCGTCGGCGCTGTCGGCGCGGTGGAGTCGATACTGACCGTGCTGGCGCTGCGCGACCAGATCGTCCCGCCGACGCTGAACCTGGAAAACCTGGACCCGGAGATCGATCTGGACGTGGTGTCGGGTAATCCGCGGCGGGGCAGCTATCAGTACGCCATCAACAATTCGTTCGGGTTCGGCGGGCACAACGTCGCCCTGGCCTTCGGCAGGTACTGAAACGTCACCGGCTCGGTGTTGTCACCCGTCGGGCCTAGCATCATGAGCGCTACCGAAGGAGCGCCATGAGCATCGATTTCACCCCCGATCCCAAGCTCTATCCCGTCCGGTCGCGCTGGTTCGACAGCTCGCGGGGACGCATGCACTACATCGACGAAGGTGACGGCCCGCCCATCCTGCTCTGCCACGGCAACCCGACGTGGAGCTTCCTGTACCGCAACATCGTCATCGCGCTGCGTGACCGCTTCCGTTGCATCGCACCGGATTACCTCGGCTTCGGGCTCTCCGATCGGCCCTCGGGGTTCGGCTACAAGATCGACGAGCACGCCCGGGTGGTGGGCGAGTTCGTCGATCAGCTAAGCCTGAACGACTTCGTGACCATGGGCCAGGACTGGGGCGGTCCCATCAGCATGGCGGTCGCGGTGGAGCGCGCCGACCGCGTCCGCGGCGTCGTCCTGGGCAACACCTGGTTCTGGCCCACGGACGAATTCACGACCAAGATGTTCAGCCGGGTAATGTCCAGTCCCCCAATGCAATACGCGATCCTGCGGCACAACTTCTTCGTCGAGCGCCTGATCCCGGCCGGCACCCAACACCGCCCCAGCGATGCGGTGATGCAGCATTACCGGGCGGTGCAGCCCGGCCCCGACGCCCGCCGGGGGGTCGCGGAGATGCCCAAGCAGATCCTGGCCGCCGGTCCCCTGCTGGCGCGGCTCGCCCGGGAAGTGCCGGCCAGGCTCGGCGCTAAGCCCGCCCTGTTCGTCTGGGGGATGAAGGACTTCGCGTTCCGTCCCGGCCCGACCCTGCCGCGCATGCGGGCGACCTTCCCGGACCATGTGCTGGTCGAGCTGCCCAACGCCAAGCACTTCATCCAGGAGGATGCGCCGGAGCGGATCGCCGCGGCGATCATCGACCGCTTCGGCTGACCCGCCCGCGCGGGATTCAGGCGAAGGCCTCCACCGGCGGGCACGAGCAGACCAGATTGCGGTCGCCGTAGGCGCCGTCGATGCGTCGCACCGGCGGCCACACCTTGGGCCGGAAGTTCTTGCCGAGCGGGTAGGCGGCCTCTTCGCGCGTGTACGCGTGCTGCCAGTCGCCGACCAGCAGGCACTCGGCGGTGTGCGGCGCTCCCCGCAACGGATTGTCCTCCGCGGGCCACTCCCCCGCGCCGACTCGGTCGATCTCGCCGCGGATGGCGATCATGGCCGCGCAGAAGGCGTCGACCTCGGTCAGGGTCTCGCTCTCGGTGGGCTCCACCATCAGCGTGCCGGCCACTGGGAAACTCATCGTGGGGGCGTGAAACCCATAGTCCGCCAAGCGCTTTGCGACATCGTCGACGGTCACTCCGGTGGACTTGGTGATCGGCCGCAGATCCAGGATGCATTCGTGGGCGACCATGCCGTTCTCCCCGGTGTAGAGCACCGGGAAGTACTCGTCGAGCCGGCGGGCGATGTAGTTGGCCGACGCGATCGCGGTCAGCGATGCGGCGCGCAGGCCGCTAGCAGCTCCGCCGCCCATCATCCTGATGTAGGCCCAGCTGATCGGCAGGATCGAGGCGGACCCGTAGGGCGCCGAGGACACCGGATGCCCCTGCGGCAACTCAGGGGCGTGCGGGTGGCCGGGCAAGAAAGGCGCCAGGTGCGCACGCACCGCCACGGGACCCACCCCCGGCCCGCCGCCGCCGTGCGGGATGCAGAACGTCTTGTGCAGGTTCAGGTGGCTGACGTCGCCGCCGAACTTGCCCGGCCGGGCCAGCCCGACAAGCGCGTTGAGGTTGGCGCCGTCGACATAGACCTGGCCCCCGGCGTCGTGGACGGCCGCGCAGATCTCGGTGATGTCGTGCTCGTAGACGCCGTGGGTGGACGGATAGGTGATCATCAGCGTCGACAACTCGTCCCCGTGCTGGGTGACCTTGGCGCGCAAATCATCCAGGTCGACATCGCCGTTGTCGTGGCAGGCGACCACCACCACCCGCATGCCGGCCAGCGCCGCCGACGCCGCGTTGGTGCCGTGCGCGCTGGACGGGATCAGGCAGATGTTGCGGTGCGGCTCACCCCGGCTGGCATGGTAGTCGTGAATGGCCAGCAGGCCGGCGTATTCGCCCTGCGAGCCGGCGTTGGGCTGCAGCGAGACGGCGTCGTAGCCGGTGATCTGCACCAGCCAGGTCTCCAGGTCGCTGATGAGCCGGCGCAGCCCCGGGGTGTCCGACGCCGGGGCGAACGGATGCTGGCGGGCGAACTCCGGCCAGGTGATGGGTTCCATCTCGGCGGCGGCGTTGAGCTTCATCGTGCACGAGCCGAGCGGAATCATGCTGCGGTCCAAGGCGATGTCTTTGTCCGCCAGGGTGCGCAGGTAGCGCATCATCGCCGTCTCGGTGCGGTATCGCGTGAACGCGGGATGGGTCAAGAAATCCGAGGTGCGGGTGGCGATGTCCACACCGGCCGGCTCACCGGCACTGACGCCGAAGGCCTCCAGCACCGCTGCCACGTGGGCGTCGGTGGTGGCCTCGTCACACGCCACCGAGACGTGGTCGGCGTCGACGCGCCACAGGTTGATGCCGCGCGCCTTGGCGGCGGCCACCACCTCGTCGGCGCGCCCCGGCACCCGCGCCAGCACCGTGTCGAAGAACTCCTCGTGCACCATCGAGTCGCCCAGCGCCGCCGCGATGGTCTCGGCGTGGCCGTGCATCCGGCGGGCGATCCGGGTCAGTCCGTCGGCGCCGTGGTAGCTGGCGTACATGGCGGCCATCACCGCCAGCAGCACCTGCGCGGTGCAGATGTTGCTGGTCGCCTTGTCCCGGCGGATGTGCTGCTCGCGGGTCTGCAGCGCCAATCGGTAGGCCGGCATGCCGTCACTATCTACGGACACGCCGACCAGTCGGCCCGGCAGCTGGCGGGCGTGCTTGGAGTGCACCGACAGGTATCCGGCGTGCGGGCCGCCGAATCCCATTGGCACACCGAACCGTTGGGTGGTTCCGAACGCGACGTCGGCGCCGATCTCCCCCGGCGGTGTGATCAGTGTCAGCGCCAGCAGATCGGCGCCGATGGCGATCAGCGCGCCCCGCTCGTGCGCCGCCGCAACCAACGCCGACCAGTCGGTGATCCGGCCGCTGG
>NZ_LZKD01000176.1:0-77408 GCF_001668695.1 Mycobacterium sp. E2497 | reverse complement strand
GACCAGTGGATTGGATTGGTGGATCTGGTAGAGCGGGATGCGGTCCAGGCCCAGCCGTCGCGCGCTGGCGCGCTCGCGCTGCTTGACCACCGCCGGGAACGGCGCGACCGGCATGATCTTGCTGGCCACCGCGACGTCGGCGCGTTCGTCGCCGAGCGCCTCGCCGAGGATCCGCTCGCTCTTGCCCAGCCCGTACACCTCGGCGGTGTCGAACAGTGTCACCCCCAGGGCGAGCGCGCGGCGCACGATGTCACGCGCGGCGCCCGAGGCGTAGCCCTCGCCGTAGCCCCATTCGCGTGACCCGAACTGCCAGGTGCCCAAGCCGATCCGGCTGACCCGTCCGACTCCGTCGACGTCGAGATACTTCATGCCGCCCACCCTAGCCAGGGATCTTGCCCAGCACGTAGGTGGCGATGCCCACCCCGGCCAGTCGCGGCTGCTCGGCGTCCGTCGTGCCGCTGCAGGAGACCATCAGGTCGACGATCACGTTGGCCTTGGCCGCGATCGCCCGGGCCGAGCGGATCTGCAGCCCCCGGGGCGTCAGGTCCAGCGTGGTGATGCCGTTGCCCGCGTCGGCGGGCGCGCCCACCGCGAAGGGGAGCGCCTCCCCGCTGGGCGGTGTCAGCGTCACGGTCAGGCCGCCGCAGCGGCGCCACCCCGACAGCAACGCCGCGAGCTGCGACTGCGCCGCCGCCGGGTCGCGGAAGGCCACGACCGCCTCGATGACCTGGGTCGACTTGAGGAAGGTGTGCGTGTCGCGGTACTCCGCCGCGTGGTATCCGGCCACGTCGCCGGTGTAGGCGTCCGGCGTGCCCGGGGCGATGCTGCCCCAGCATTCGGGCCGGTCGATGGCCCCCGCCGCGCCGGGGCGGCCCGGGTTGTTCCAGGTCTGGCCCGCCTCGAGGTTCTGGTCGGTGGTGAGGTTCTTCAGGGCGTCGGCGCCGGGCAGCAGCGCCGCCAGGGCGTCCGGTGTGACCGGACCCGGACCGGCCGGGGTCGTCGGGCCCGTGGAGGTGGTCGCGGGCGCGGCGGTCTGCGGGGACGGGGCGGGGCCCAGGGTGGACCACGCGACCAGGGCGACGACGCCGACGGCGATGAACGCGTACGACAGCGCCAGGCCCGCCCGGGCGCGGTCCCGGCCGGGCTCGCCGGTGCGGCGGATCTGCGCCAGCCCCGCGTGCCCCAGGATCGCCCCGACCGGCGCGAACACGAACGCGAACACCAGCGAGAGCGTCGCCAGCACGTTGACGGGCGGCCGGTACGGCGGGGTGGGGGCCGGCGGCGGAAGCGGCGGCGGTTCCAGCGGAGGTGGGGTCGGCGGGACCCGGCCCAGTGGGTCGTAGGTGTACGGATGTTGCCAATACCGGTCCTGCGGGTCGGTCACGCCAGCGCCTCCTTACCGGCCGAACCTGCCCGCAATGTAGCCGATCACAGGCGCGGTTTGGCCACGCTGACCACGTAGGGTCTGTTGGCCAGGGTCAGGTACACCCGATGCGGCCCGATCGCCATGCCCGACAGCGCCGCCGACTGGGCCGCCGGCGGCAGCCCGGCCCGATAGCCGGTGACGCGGATCACGGGGATGGTCCGGCTCGGGAAGCCGGTGAAGCTGGCCGTCTCGAGCACCACCAGCTCGCGGTCGGTGGCGGCGTAGAGGCGGGTGTCGTCGGTGCCCAGCTCGCGGATGGGGGACGGCAGCCGGGTGCCGGCCAGTACCGTCAGGCCCTCACCGCCGCGGCGCGAGTCCACCGCGTACAGCGTGCTGTCGTCACGCCCGGCCACGTAGCTGCGAGTCACCGCGGCGCCGTCGCCCGCCGAGACCGCGACGTTCATGCGCAGCGACCCGCGCTCTTCGGCGGGTGACGAATGTCCTTGGTAATGGCGGATTCCCGAGGGCGCGTAGGCATGGTAGTCGATCTCGCGGCCGCGGTTCGCACCGTCGATGCTGTCAGCGGGCTCACCGGTGACCGGGGCGGTGGGCAGTTTGCGCAAGCCGTACTGGTCCACCGGCGTCACCGACGTCCCGTCCGACGACAGCGCCAGGAGCGTCCGCAACCCGGCGTCCTCGGACAGATACGCCGGGGCGGGTCCGGCATCGAAATCGCCGACCTGGCGCAGGCTTTGGAGGTCGACCTCGGCGACCCGGCCGCGGTCGGGCTGCGGCACGAACACGATGCGATCGTCTTTCTGGCTGATCTGCACGTTGCGTCCGGCCGCCATGGGCGCCGAGAACCGGGTGTCGGCGTCGCCCGGGCGGTCACCGGCGCTCACCTCGGCGACCCGCTGATCGCCGGTGAGCGCGACGAGGGCGTGGGCCCGATACGACCACACCGGCGCGCGCAGGGGCGCCGCGACCGACCACAGCACGACGTCGGGGGCGCTTTCCAACGATGCCCCGGGCGCGGCACACCCGGCCGTGACGACGAGGGCGCCGAGGATCGCCGCCGGGGTGCGGACACGACCGGCCATGAGCGTCCTCCCTTTCGCGGCTTGACTTTCGCGACTTGGTGAGGAACTACCCACTGGTGGGCGGCCGTACCCGTTTGGTGGCGGATTTCGTCGGGTAGCCGAAAGAAAGCGCGCAACAGCCCGCGCGCCGAATCAGGGGAAGGACACCATGGCTCAAAGCGCCATCAAGTCGCCCACCGATGTGGTCGACTTTCTCGTCAGTCAACACCAGCAGATCAAGTCGTTGTTCGCCGAGACGCTGGCGGCTTCGGGGAAAGAACGTGAGAAGGCGTTCGTCGAACTCCGGCGGCTGCTGGCCGTCCACGAGACGGCCGAGGAGGAGATCGTGCACCCGCGCGCCAAGCGGAAGCTCTCCGACGGCGCCGCGGTGGTCGGCGAGCGGCTCCACGAAGAGCACGAGGCCAAGACCGTCCTGCAGAAGCTGGAGAAGCTCGACGTCGACAGCGCGGAGTTCACCAGCATGCTGACGCAACTGCGCGACGCGGTCGTCGAGCACGCCGAGCACGAGGAGCACGACGAGTTCTCCAAGCTCGGCCAGGAGCTGAGCGACGACGAACTCGAACGGATGGGCCGCGCAGCCAAACTCGCCGAGGCGATCGCGCCGACCCGCCCGCACGCCGGTGTCGAGTCGCAGGCCGCCAACCTCGCCGCCGGACCGTTCGCGGCGATGCTGGACCGCGCCCGCGACGCCATCGTCGGCAAGGGCTAGCACGGACTCACGGGGTGTCCCCACTCGAGGGGGAGTGGGGACACCCCGTCCCGCACCGAAGAAAAAATCATGACCGCCGCCAAGACCCCCGGCGCCGACCGTTACCTGCCCGCCGAGCGCGGGCTGGACGCGCTGCGGGCGGCGGCCGAATGCTGCCGCGGCTGCCCGCTTTTCGCCGACGCCACCCAGACGGTGTTCGGTCGCGGAGACCCCGGCGCGCCCATCATGCTGGTGGGCGAGCAGCCGGGCGACCAGGAGGACCGCGCGGGCGAGCCGTTCGTGGGGCCGGCCGGGCGCCTGCTCGCCCGGGCCCTCGAAGACGCCGGCGTCGACCCGGCGTCGACGTACGAGACCAACGCGGTCAAGCACTTCAAATTCACCCGCAAGGGCGGCAAGCGGCGCATCCACCAAAAGCCGGGCCGCACCGAGGTGGTCGCCTGCCGACCCTGGCTCATCGCCGAGATCGAGGCGGTGCGGCCCCGGGTCATCGTCTGCCTAGGGGCCACCGCCGCGCAATCCCTTCTGGGAGCGGCGTTTCGGGTCTCCACCCAACGCGGACGACGCCTGCCGCTACCCGACTCGCTCGTCGACCTGGAGCCCGAGCCCGTCGTGGTGGCGACAGTCCACCCGTCGGCGGTGCTGCGCGATCGCAGCGACCGGCACGACGAGTCCTACCGGCTCTTCGTCGACGACCTGCGCAGCGCCCGTTCCGGAGTCGCCGACCACTGAGCGATCCTTCGCTCACCCCTTCCTGTGCGGCATGAATTCCTGCGCCTTGGTTTTCAGGCCCACCTTGACGAAGCCCACGCGGTCCTCGTCGCCGGAGAGCACCGCGGTGGCCGACGACTTGAACTGGTCCCAGGTCGCGTGCGGCGGGATGGGCGGCATGTCCGGGTCGGTGAAGACGTCGAGCACGCTGGGGCGGTCGGCCGACAAGGCGTTGCGCCACGCGCCCCCGAGTTCGTCCGGGTCCTTGATGGTCATCGCGTTCAGGCCCAGGCTGGCCGCGAACGCCGCGAAGTCGACGTCCGGAAGCGCTTGGGACTCATGGAATTTCGGCGCACCGGCCATGGCACGCATTTCCCAGGTGACCTGGTTGAGGTCGTTGTTGTGCAGAATCGCGATGATCAGCCTGGGGTCCTCCCACTCCTGCCAGTACCGCTTGATCGTGATCAGTTCGGCCATGCCGTTCATCTGCATGGCGCCGTCGCCGACGAACGCGATGACGGGGCGGCGCGGCTGGCCGAATTTGGCGCCGATCGCGTACGGCACGCCTGGTCCCATCGTGGCCAACGTGCCCGACAGCGAGCCCCGCATGTTGCCGCGGAAACGCAGGTTGCGCGCATACCAGTTGGCCGCCGACCCGGAGTCGGCCGTCACGATGGCGTCGTCCGGCAGCATCGGGGAGAGCTCGGAGTACAGCCGCATCGGGTTGATCGGGTCGGCGCTGACGTGCGCCTCCTTGTCCATCGTCTCCCACCAGCGCGCCACGTTCTTCTCGATGGTCTCGCGCCACGACCGGTCCTCCTTGCGGCGCAGGTGTGGAATCAGCGCCCGCAGAGCGGTTTTCGCGTCGGCCACCAGGTTGACCTCGTAGGGGTAGCGCATTCCGATGAGCCGGCCGTCGACATCGATCTGCACCGCGCGGGCCCGCCCGAAATCGGGCAGGAACTGCGTGTAGGGGAAGCTGGACCCGACGGTGAGCAGGGTGTCGCAGTCCCGCATCAGCTCGTAGCTCGGCCGCGTCCCCAGCAGGCCGATAGAGCCGGTGACCCAGGGCAATTCGTCGGAGAGCACGTCCTTGCCCAGCAGCGCCTTGGCGGCGCCGGCGCCCAGCAGGTCGGCCACCTGGCTCAGCTCCTCGTGCGCCCCGCGGGCGCCGGTGCCCACCAGCATGGCGACCTTCTTGCCCGCGTTCAGCACCTCGGCCGCGCGCGTGATGGCCGCGTCGTCAGGGGCGATCTCCGGGTACGCGATGCCCAGGCTGGAGGGCACCATCTTGAACGCGTGCTCGGGCGGCGAGTACGGCAACTCCTGCACGTCGCTGGGGATGATCAACGCCGTCGGCGCCCGCTGGGTCATCGCGATCCGGATCGCGCGGTCCAGCACGTTGGGCAATTGTTCGGGGACGGTGACCATTTGGACGTAGTCGCTGGCGACGTCCTTGAACAGGGTCAGCAGGTCGACCTCCTGCTGGTAGTTGCCGCCCATCGCGGTCCGGTTGGTCTGCCCGACGATCGCCACCACCGGGACGTGGTCGAGTTTGGCGTCATAGAGGCCGTTGAGCAGATGGATCGCCCCCGGGCCCGACGTGGCCGCGCACACCCCGAGCCGGCCGGTGAATTTCGCGTAGCCGACCGCCTCGAAGGCGCTCATCTCCTCGTGTCGCGATTGGATGAATTTCGGCTTGTTGTCCGCGCGGCCCCACGCGGCGAGCAGCCCGTTGATGCCGTCGCCGGGGTAGCCGAACACGTGCTCGACGCCCCACGCCCGCAATCGATCCAGCAGATAGTCCGAGACCTCTTGCTTGGCCATTGATGTCCCTCCTCGACAGACGGTTCGATGATGTTCGCTGCGTACGCCGGCCGACGCGGAGCCACGGTGACGCGTGGTTTGCTGCGAGGGCCCGCGGCCGTCTGTTTCGACCGCAATCTGGCGCGAATGGGCGGCTGGCGCGCATCCCACACGTCGGGCATACCCAGGATCGCCGTGATTATTCGTCGGTGTGACATCGCAGCCGACGGCTCTTCGGGTGCCGTTGAGGGTGCGGGCGATGTCCGCCAGGAGGTGTGGGCGAGAGGCGGTTTGCCGGAGCGGTTTCGCCGGGAGCTACCTGGCGTGGGTCACGCAATCTTGGCCAGGTCGGACGATCCGGACGCGCTATGGCCCTTGGCCACGCGCCGGATCAGCATGCGCGTGGCCTTGTCGAGGATCTCCTGCGCGGAGTCGGGATCGCGGGCGCGTTCGGCGCGCCGCGTGGCCGCGGCGATCGTGAGCCCCTGTTCATACCCGGTCACCACGCGCGGGTCGACGTAGGACCCGCGCGCCACCGCCGGCGTGTTGCCCAGCTCCTCGGCAACCTCCTTCATGACGGCGGATTCCACGCGTTTGGCCACCCGCCGGGAAACGGCGGGGTCCGCATCGGCGAACGCCGTTGCCGCCAGCACCGTCCCGTGCCAGGTCCGCAGGTCCTTGACCGTGTATTCGTCGCCGACGAGCTCCTTGAACCGGGCGTTGAGGTCGTCGGATCGTAACTCGACCCAGCCGGACGCGGTGCGGCACACCAGGAGTCGTTCCGTCCGGTCGGGCCGGCGCGTCAGCGCGCGCACCGCGCGAACCACCTGGGGATCCGCGATCTCCACGGTGCGGCGCACGCCGCTCTTGGCGGGGAAGTCGAATTCGACTGCGCCACTGTGGACCACCACGTGCTCGCACAGCAGGGTCGCCAGGCCGTACGACTCGTGCTCCTCGGCGTATTGTTCCCCGCCGGCGCGGAAGTAGCCGCGATCCAGCAGGCGCAGCGCCAGCCCCAGCACCCGGTTCCGGGTCAGCCCGCTGCGAGTCAGGTCTTTCGCGATGACGGCGCGCCACTGTGGCAACCGGGTGGACAGTTCCAGCACGCGGTCGAACTTCTCCTCGGCGCGTTCCTCTTGCCATGCGGTGTGGTAGAGGTACTGGCGGCGTCCCGCGGCGTCGACGCCGACGGCCTGAATGTGTCCGTTCGGGTGCGGGGAGATCCACACGCTTTTCCAGGCCGGCGGAATGACCAGATCCTTGATGCGCTGCAGGGTTTGCGGGTCGGTCAGCGGCTCGCCGTCGGGCCCGTAATACGCGAAGCCTTTCCCGCTGCGCTTGCGCGCGATGCCCGGCTTGTTGAGAACGCTGCGACGCAGCCGCATGATTTTCCTCCAGTTACGTTCGCTGACTGGACAATTACCCGTCGCGGTTGCCGTTCACACGTAGCGACGAAGCGGCCCGCCACGGCGTCGTGGCGGGCCGCTCGGCGGTCTCGGCGCGGCTCAGCCGGCCATGAACTCCTGGTAGGCCGACTCCAAGGTCGGCGGCAGGGCCGAGACGTTGCACTGCCGTTCGGTGTCGCCGATCGGCGCCAGGATGCCGCGCAGGTCGTAGTACTCCTGCGGATGCGCCGTGAAGTAGCTCCGCAGGTTCGCCGCCGCCTCTGGACGCGGCTGGCCGTAGGCGGCGGTGACCACCTGTCCGGCGCCCGGATGTGCCGCCAGGTACTGCTCGGCCGAGCCCCGCACGGACGAGACGGTGGCGTTGACTCCGCCGGGGCTGCAGTCGGGCGCCGCGGCCGCGGACGGCGCGACGACGCCCATGGTGATTCCCCCGAGCAGGCAGCCGGCACTGATGCCGGCCAGTCGCCGGCGCGCGACAATACTGCTGATTTTCATGATCAGTGTGTCCTTACAGAAATTGCGAATTGGTTCTCGACAGAGGCTCCCGATCCTCGAGAACCAAAGTAGCCGAGGTCTAAAAGGTGCCGAGCTCGCTCGCGACGAACGCGGGAGGCAAAATCCATGAATACGGCCAGGGAACGTGAGCGTTCACTAAGCGAATGGTCAATTCCCGCGGGCAACGTTGAGAATTCTTAAGGACCACAACGTGATTCTTAAGGAACCGTAATCGGGATCGTGATGGAACCGTTACCTGAAATCGGCGCCATCGCGGCCCTCACGGGGTGCGCACGGCGCCATGGATCCGTTGAAGTGCCTCGGCGACCGAATCGACCAGCGGCAAGCCGAGGCCGGTGATCAGTCGGGTGAGCCGACGCAGCGCGACGCAGCTGACCACGCTGTAGCGCACGCCGCAGAGCTGACACTCGTCCTGGATTAGCAGCAGCACGCGGAGGGCCGCGCTGCCCAGGTAAGTCACGCGGCCCAGGTCCAGGATCAGCGGGGCCCGCAACCGCACGAAGCGGCGGATCGCCGTGGAGACCAGGTTGGCATTGGACGCGTCGATCTCGCCCGTGATGCGCACCAGGTTGGCCAGGCTGTGCGCCTGCACGTACAGTTGCGCGCCGGCACAATCGATTTCATAGCAGTGGAGTCGTTCTTCGGCTCGGTAGGGTTGAGCAGTCATGTCGTCGCCCCTCGGATGCGGTGATCGGTGGTGAGCGACCGGTGCCCGCGGCCGCTCGAATGAGGGCAGCTGTGGATTCAACCTGAGGTGACCCTAGCGTCGATGCCGCCGCCGCGATATGCCAATGACTTCGCCTTGGCGTTACGGCCGCCCCGAAAGTGCCACCAACCAGCGGATTCCGGGCCGACCGCGCCGGCGTGGGCCGACAACTCTTCGTTTCCCGGCCGTGCGACGCCCGCTCAGATCCGGGAGAAATCCGGTCGGCGCGACGACGCGTGCGCGCCGTCGCCGCCGTCCTTCGCGTGGCCGTCGGCACCGGCCCGGGGCAGCGACCGCAGCCAGGTCTCGACATCGGGCCCGAGGACTATCGCCTGATCGGACGCCAGCAACGCTCCCGCGGCGAGTGCGGGAACGGCGGGCTTGACCGGCCGCACGGCGCGGCTATCACCGTGACGGGCAAGCACTTTCGAGGTCAACTCGGGCAGCCGGATGGCCTCCGGGCCGGTGATGGTGCGCGGCGTGGGCGTCTGGCCCAGGGCCGTCTCGACGAGCACGTCGGCGACGGTGTCGGCGGCGATGGGCTGAATCAGCCAGTCCTCCACCATCACCCGGTCCCCGTCATGATTCACCGGCCCCGCGGGGCCGGTGGCGGATTCGTACCACGGGGTGGACTTCACCAGCGTGGCCGGGACGGGGCCGTCGAGCAGGATCTGCTTGGCCGCCCGTTTGGCCTCGAAGTAGGGGATCCCGTCGAACGCCGGATCGTCGATGCCGGCCATGATGGAGACGACCAGCCGCTGGACGTCGCGCGCGGCGCACACGCCCATGATGTTGCGCGAGGCGGTGACCAGGGCCTCGGCGGCGGTCGGCTGCCCGTCGCCCGCCAGGGGTTTGGAGACGTCGATCGCGACGTCCACTCCCTTGAACGCCCGGTACAGGCCCTCCCCGGTCAGCAGGTCGACGCCATGCGCGCGCGATATCTCGACGACCGCGACGTCGCGGGCCTTGAGCCTGGCGACGACGCGGGATCCGGCGGTGCCGGTCGCCCCGATGACGGCGATGGTGGTCAGAAGCCTCACCCTCTTTCGTTGGTCGCTGAGCTTTACCCACTCGATTGCGGTTCAAACGGTCCGATTCGGCCGCAGGAGCCCGCCCGTGATCGCACGCACATCGGCGGGGGAGTTTGGCGGGTCGGCCGGCGGGAACGCCGTAGGGGCCGAGTTGCACAGTAACCAAAGGGAGGTCGATCCATGGGGGATGACAAGAGCGGGCCGCAGGAAGCCGTCCAGGGCACCGTCGAGGGTGTGAAGGGCAAGGTCAAGGAGGTCGGCGGGGCCGTGCTCGGTCGCGATGACGTGGTCAAGGAGGGTCAGGCCCAGCAGGACAAGGCCGACGCTCAGCGCGACGCGGGCAAGAAGGAGGCCGAAGCCGAGTCCGCGCGGGCCGGCGCGGAGGCCGCCGAGCAGCGCGAGAAGGAAAACCAGTAAGTCGCCGGCGAAGGGGCCCGGTCCCGTTGGGGGCCGGGCCCCTTTTTCGTGCCCGCGCCGCGGTTTCAAACCGCCGAGCCGGGTTATCCCTGGCTAGAACCGACCGCCGGTGTGTAGCGTGCGGTGGACTAGCGAGGTGGACGATGAGCTTGACCGAACGGGTCTCGAGCGTTCTCGCGTTCTTGCGCGCGGGTTACCCGAACGGTGCGCCCGCGCTCGGGTACGCGCCGCTCCTGGCGCTGCTGCCGCGACGGGTGTCCGACGACGAGGTCACCACCATTGCGACGAAACTGGGTGCGCTCGAACGCGGTCCGATCACCAACGTTGACGTCGGGGTGGCGATCACCCGGGTCACCGACGAGCTGCCGTCGGTGGACGAGATCGAGCGGGTCCGCCGCCGGCTGAGCGCGATGGGATGGGCGGGGCGCCCGCACGCCTGAGCCCCGTGCTTCACGCGTGTGCGAGGTCGACCACCAGCGGTCGATGGTCGGAGATCCCCATGGGCTCGCTCTCGACGGCGCTGCCGCGCAGGCGGCGGTCGTCGGTCAAGATGTGATCGAGCTGGCGGTCGGGGGCATCCGCGGGGAAGGTCGCCGCGGATGCCAGCGCCCGCATACCCGACCACCGCCGCACCGTCTCGGGGGTCATGTTCAGGTCGCCGGTCAGCAGCCGCGGGCCCGGGAAGCCGCGCAGGTCGTGCACCAGCCTGCGTAGCTGGCGCCGATTCCAGCCCGGCACGAACGACAGATGCGTGTTCGCCACCGTCAGCCCGCCCATCGGGGTGTGGAGCTGCGCGATCACCGCCGCCCTCGGCTCCTCGTCGACGACCATCACCCGGTTGGGCCCGGGCAGGTACATCGGAAATCGCATCGGGATGCGGGGCAGCCGCACCACCTGCCAGCTGGCCACCGGATAGCGTGACAGCAGCGCGATCCCGTAGGCCGCCGTCCCCGGCTGCTCGTGACCCGTGGCGGCCATCCACGTCGCCCCCGGGGTGCCGGAGATCGCGGCGACGAACCGGTGTTCGACCGCCCCCATGGCCTCGGCCGCCACCGCGGTGAGGTCGGCGCGATCCGAGCGCGGCTGATCACAGTCGACCTCTTGCAGGCTCAGCACGTCGGGATCGAGGCGGCTCACGCAGTCGCGCAGCCGCTGCAATTCCACTCCGTCACCGACGGTGCGGCCGTGCAGGATGTTGAAGGTCGCCACGCGCATAGGGTCCTCCTACCCACTTCCCGGGTGGGCAGTCACGACCGCCAAGGATGTCTCACCGGAACACGACCTCTCCCACGGCGAGCAGTCGCTGCAGGACGAATGGCGGCACGACGGTCGCGCGCCCGGCACGGCTGGGCCCCAGCCTGCTCCGATAGCACTGCGCCGCAAGGCGTTTGCGGTTGACGGCCCAGCCGGGTGCGGGCACCGTGCGGGCGCGGTCCCACGGCACCGTCGGATCGGCCGGGGCGGCCCAATGCCACATCCATATCGGATATTCGAGCAGTGCGACGCCGGTGCGCGCGCACGCCGCCGCCGCCGACCGTCCCACGGCCTCGTGATCGGGGTGCCCGTCTCCCCGCCAGGTCGCCGCGCACCACGTGTCGGGACCGGCGGTCGCGAGGATGTCGACGAGCGACTCGGTGATCGCGTCCTCGTGGTCGGCCAGCTCGCCGCCGGGCAGGCCCAGCGTGACGGGCGGACTGACGCCCAAAACATCGCTCGCCCTGCGCAATTCGTATCGACGTGTGGTCGCCAGACGGATCCGGCCGGATCGCGTCGCACCGGGCTGGGCCGTCCCCCCGTCGCTGACCGAGACCACCCGGACGTCGACGTGCGACGCGACCAGTTGGGCGATCGTCGCGCCCAGGCCGAGGGTTTCGTCGTCGGGGTGGGGGGTGACGACGATGAGGCGCGGGCACTCGCTCAGGTCCAGCGGCGGCACCGGGTCGCGCTGGAAAGCGGCCAGCCACAACGGCGCCGGAGTGCCGCCGTGGGTAAGCGGCTTGGCGGCGAACCGGTCGCGGTTGCTGGTCGATGCGGTTCTCACGGCGCGCCTCAGCGCCGCTGGCCCGCGAGCCGCCCGAGCTCGGCGAGGTCCCGCTCGGCGTGGCTCTGCCGAATGTAGATGCTCAGGTCGGCGACGCGCTGGGCGTGCCGCCCGTCCTGGCAGAGCGGGCCGGGCCCCAGCGCACGGCCGGTGCGGGTGATGGCCTCGTCGACCGCGTGTTCCACGACCGAGCGGACGCGCCGGGCCAGCAGCTGCGCGGTACCGGCCCGGTCGAACGGGTCGCAGTCGACCTGGCTGGCCGCCACGGCCAGGATCGCGTCACCCGCGGCCAGCGCGGCGTCCACGGCGCCGAGGTGGGCCAACGAGTAGGCGTCGGCGGATTCGCTTGCGGCGCAACGGTACAGGGGGTCGGCCACTCTGCGCGCGCCACCCAGCCAGCAGGCGGCCACGCCGATCGCCGCGTGCCAGAACCCGGGTCGGTTCAGATAGTCGCCCGGGTCGCCGACGGCCACGGCGTGGGTGTTGGTGAACTGCACGGGCCGGGTGTCGCTGCCCGCCATTCCGGCGTTCCACCAGGTGCTGGGCAGGGGTTTGACGCCCGGATCCGTCACCTGGACGGCGAACAGGCCCGGCGTTCCGTCCTCGAGCCGGGCGGTCACCAGCGCATGGGTGCAAAACCCGGCGCCCGAGCACCACACCTTCGTGCCCGTCAGGGTGAACGCGCCGTTGACATCGGTCGCCGTCAACACCGCGTCCGGGGACTCGGCGGCCCAGACACCCCACAGTTGACCGGATTCCGGTGGTTTACCGCCCAATTCGTGCAGGATCGCCACGGCGTCGGCATGGGCTTCGGCGACCCTGGCCGCCACGATGTTCTCTTCGGCCAGCGACGCCAGGCGCTGCCAACGTTCGGCGGTGCGCCCGGAGGCGGGCAGCGGCAGCTCGAGTCGACCGGACTCCAGCCAATGCCTGACCAAACCCGCCGTCACGCGCAATCACCCGCCACCGATCTCCCCAGTTGCCTGGGGCGGTCAGCGAACCCGTGTGGCGCCCGAGCCCGGGTTCGCGCCGACGTGATGACGGACGATTCGGTGTCGCGGTGGCTGCGGTTGCCCGCGGCGCGAAGGCCGCCGATGCGCCCACACACCGACAATTCCGCGCGTTGTTCGTGGGCGGAGATCGGGGCGGCTGCGGCATCACGCGCATGGAGCCAGGCGGCTGACATAACCGTAAGACTTGCCCAAACGACCGCAACTTAAACGGCTTACCGTCCCCGCCGCCGCGTCCGCGCAGGTTCCGCCCCCCGCCCGCGGGGTATCACCTAGGCACGATGACACCCCACGAGACGACAACGCACGAGACCCACGTCGACCCGCCCGCGTCCAGCACGCCGCTGCGGGAGGCGCTGCGGGGTGCGGCCTCGGCCCTTAAGGAGAACGGACCGCGTTTCGCGTTGGCCGGCAGCTACGCACTGTGGGCCTACGGCGCTCCCGAGCCCACTCACGACGTGGACCTGGTGGTGGCCGAGTCGGACGTGGACGACGCCGTCGCCACCCTCAGCGACGCGGGCTTCACCGTCGAACGGCCGCCGGAGGACTGGCTGTTCAAGGCGCGCGCCGGCGAGACGGTCGTCGACGTCCTGCATCGCCTCAACGGCGTGCGGGTCGAAACGTCCACCCTGGACGACGCCGAGCAGCACGACGTGCTGGCCATCCGGATGCCCGTGCTGCCGCCCACCATGGTGCTGATTCAGCAACTGCGGTCCCTGGGGGAGCATTACTGCGACTTCGCCAGGCTGCTGCCCGCCGTGCGCGCGGTGCGCGAACAGCTGAACTGGGATCAGATCAGGGCGCAGACCGCCGACAACGACTACGCGGTGGCATTCCTGGTGTTGATCGAGCGGCTCGGCCTCACCTGCGCTCGCGACGGTCAGTGATTCCGCAGCTTGGCAACCAGCTTGTCCTTCGTCAGGCTCGAATACCCGGACATGCCAAGTTCTTTCGCGCGCTTCTTGAGCTGAGGGACGGTCCAGTCCTGATACGAGCCCGACTTGCCGCCCTTGCGCCCGACCGAGGACTTGCCCCGGGCGGCGGCCGCATTCGAAATGCGGGCGGCCTTCTCCTTCGAGTCGCCCTGCTTGCGGAGGTCCTTGTACAACTTCTCGTTCTTGATCGACGAATTCGGCATCATCCATCCTCCTGTCCACGATCACCAGAGCTGAAAGCAGGGTGCCCGCCCGGACCGGGGTGAAAACTCCTGCCCGCGAAGCCCGCCCCGGCCGATACGCGCATCTATTCCTCGCCGCGTGGGTTACCTACCATTGATGCGGGTAGTCGAGGGTGATGACCGGGACGATCAGCGACGACGGCGAATTGCGCGGTGTGGTGGCAGTCGGTGCCTCCGCCGGGGGAGTCGAAGCGCTGTCGAAGCTGGCCGCGGGACTGTCGCCCGACGTTCCCTACGCCTACGTGTTGACCCTGCACGTCCGGCCCGGTGCGCCCAGCGTGCTGTCCCGGATCCTCGACCGCTCCGGCCCCCTGCCGGCCGTCGCGGCCGAAGACGGCGCGAGGCTCGAACCGGGGCGCATCTACGTCGCCCGCCCCGACCACCACCTGCTCGTCGCCGACCACCGCGTGCTGTTGTCGCAGGGACCCACCGAGAACGGGCACCGGCCCGCGATCAACGCGCTGTTTCGCTCGGTCGCGCTGGCATTCGGCCCGCGCGCGGTGGGCGTCCTGCTCTCCGGGGTGCTCGACGACGGGGTGCTGGGCCTGGCCGCGATCCGCTCGCGCGGCGGCATCACCGTCGGCCAGTCACCCGACGACGCGCTGTTCCCCGCGATGCCGACCAACGCGCGCGACGCCGGCCTGCTGGATCACCAGGCCACGGCCGCCGAAATCGGCGCCCTGCTCAAGGAACTGTCGCACCAAGAGCGAGAGGATCCGGAGATGGAGCCCGACGCCGCAATGGAATTGGAGAATCGCATCGCCATGATGTCGCGGTTCTCGACCGATTTCGACACCCGGGAGCTGGGCGCTCCCTCGGGGTACACCTGCCCGGACTGCAATGGCTCCCTGGTTTCCCTCAGCGAGGGCAACTTCCGCTGCCAGGTGGGTCACGCGTGGACGGCCGAGGCGTTGCTCGCCGCACGGGACGACGAAGTCGACGGCGCGCTGTGGGTCGCCGTGCGCAGCCTGCAGGAAAAGGCGCGATTGGCGCGACAATTGGCCGACCGGGCCGCGCCAGGTCTGCTCAACCGGCGCTACACCCGCCTCGCCGAAGAAACCGAACGGGCTTTGAGAGTGCTCAGCGACCGGCTGTCCCACAACGCTCCGCATGGCGATGATGGCGATGGTTGAACCGCGGTCCGCCATCCGCATCGACACCGAGGCACACGATGAGGTGCCGGTGCTGGTGGTCGAGGGGTTGTTGGACAGCTCCACGTATCGGGCTCTCCGGGACGCGGTGATCAAGGCCGCCCTGGACGAGCCCAGCGCGGTGATCGTCGACGTCGACCGGCTCTCCGTGCCGACGGCGTCGGCCTGGACGGTCTTCACCAGCGCGCGCTGGCACGTCAGCGTCTGGCCGGACGTCCCGATCCTGCTGGTGTGCTCGGCACCGGACACGCGGCGGGCGATCGCCGCCGGCGGCGTGACCCGGTACGTGCCGGTGCACCCCACCCGGGAGTCGGCGCTGGACGCCGTGCGCAGTCAGTCGTTACGGGTCCGCCGTCGGGCCCGCACCGAGCTTCCGCGTTCACGCGGCAGCCTCGGCCTGGCCCTCACGATCGTCAGCGATTGGCTCACCGAATGGGACAGCCGGGAGGCGGTCCCCGTGGCGTCCACGGTGGCCACCGTGTTCGTCGAGAACGTGCTCGACCACACCGCGTGCGCGCCGGTGCTGATCGTCGAAAGCCTCGACGACGCCGTCACCGTCGCGGTCGAGGATTGCAGCGACCGGTTGCCGGGCCGGCACGAGGATGCCGGTCGTGGCGCCGAGCTGGTGTCCGGCCTGGCGATCGTCTCCGCCCTGTGCCGGGTCTGGGGTGCCACGCCGACCTCGACGGGCAAGACGGTGTGGGCACTGGTCGGTTGCGAGAACCGGCTCTGATCACCGCGAGTAATGTTCAAGTCCTTCGGCCACGCTCGAGGCGGACGGGACTTGGATGGACGGGACGACTGACGAGGCTTTCGAGGCCCTGTTGCGCTACATGCGGGACTCGCGCGGCTTCGACTTCACCGGTTACAAGCGCACGTCCCTGATGCGCCGGGTCCGCCACCGGATGGACCAGGCGGGCTACAGCACCTTCGAGGAATACCTCGACTTCCTGCAAGCCAGTTCCGACGAATTCGCCGCGCTCTTCAACACCATCCTGATCAATGTCACCGCCTTCTTCCGCGACCCGGACGCTTGGGAATACATCGCCGCCGAAGTCATTCCGCGGATGCTGGCCGAGCGCGGTCCGGGGGACCCGATCCGGGTATGGAGCGCGGGCTGCGCGTCCGGCGAGGAGGCCTACACGCTGGCCATGCTGCTGGCCGAGGCGCTGGGGCCCGAGGCGTTCCGGCAACGGGTCAAGATCTACGCCACCGACATCGACGAGGACGCGCTGACCGAGGCGCGCGCCGCGTCCTATGACGCCAAGGCCGTCGAGTCGGTGCCGGCCGACCTGCTGTCCCGTTATTTCGAACAGGTCAACGGCCGCTACGTCTTTCACAAGGACTTGCGCCGTGCGGTGATCTTCGGCCGCAACGATCTGGTCAAGGACGCACCGATCTCCCGCGTCGACCTGCTGGTGTGCCGCAACACCCTGATGTACCTCAACGCCGAGACGCAGCGAAACGTGTTGGGCCGCTTGCATTTTGCGCTTGCACCGCAGGGCACGCTGTTCCTCGGACATGCCGAGATGCTGCTCAGCCACGGCGATCGGTTCGCCCCGCTGAACCTCAAACACCGAATCTTCCGCAAGGCGCTCGGTAGCCACGCCGGCGTGGAGCGCTACGACCCCGCCGGGGCGTTCTACGAACGCAACGTCGACCTGACGGGACTGACGACGGTGCGCGACTTGGCTTTTCGCGCCAGCCCGGTGGCCCAGATCGTGGTCACCGGCGAGGACACCGTCGCGATGATCAATCAACAGGCCGAGACGCTGTTCGGGCTTTCGGCTCGCGACATCGGCCGGCTGCTGCGCGACCTCGAGGTGTCCTACCGGCCGGTGGAGCTGCGGGCGTATCTGGAGCAGGCCAAGGTGGAGCGCCGGCCGGCGCGGATCCAGGACGTCAAATGGCAGCGGCCGGGCGCCGAGACGGTGTGGTTCGAGATCCACGTCAACCCGCTCGTCGACGCCGAGAACGGGTTGCTCGGCGTGTCGATCGTGTTCTTCGACGTCAGCGCGACGCGCGCCCTGCTGGACAAGGTGGTCCAGACCAACCGCCAGCTGGAAGCGGCCTACGAGGAGCTGCAGTCCACCAACGAAGAACTCGAGACCACCAACGAGGAACTGCAGTCCACCGTGGAGGAACTGGAGACCACGAACGAGGAGCTGCAGTCCACCAACGAAGAACTCGAGACCATGAACGAGGAGCTGCAGTCCACCAACGACGAGTTGCACACCATCAACGACATGTTGCGGGAGCGCGGCGTGGAACTGGACGAGGCGAAGCACTTCCTCGATGCGCTGATCGACTCGGTTCACATGGGCATGGTGGTGGTCGACCGCGAGATGAAGGTCATCCTGTGGAACCGTGGCTGCGAGGAGCTGTGGGGGCTACGCGCGGACGAAACGATAGGAAACAGGCTCACGAATCTGGACATCGGCCTGCCGTTGGAAAGCGTGCGGCCGCTGATCGGCAACGCGTTCGTCGACGCCGACAGCTCCGGTGAGACGGAGGTCGACGCGGTCAACCGGCGGGGGCGGCCCACCCGGGTACGCGTCACGTGCACGTCGTTCCGGTCGGGTGAGGAGACGACCCGGGGCGCGCTGCTGCTGATGGAGGTGGTGGTCTAGCCGCCTCAGCGCCCCCACCGCGCGGCCGCGTCCTCGGCGGCCTGGTGGGCCAGCTGCGCGCGGCGCCGCGACTCGGCGGCCCTGCGCCGCGCCGTCTCCACCGTTTCCGTGGTGGCGCCGAATCCCGCGGACAGGTCCCGGCGTCTGCGGCCGAGTTCGGCGGCGCGCGACGCGGCGAGTTCGGCGCGGCCTGCCGCGTTGTTCACGACCTCGTCGCGCAACAGCCCCGGCGCCGGCGTGTCCGCACCGGAGTCGTGCATCGGGGGGCCCCAGGACACCCTGGCGCCGTCGTGGGGCTGCTGCGCGGGCAGCGGCGCCCCTTCGACGATGGCCGTCAGCGCCCGGCCGATCTGGTGAATCGGCAACACCGGTTCGGCCCCGGCCCGCGCCGCCGCCACCGGCATCGACGAATACAGCGCGGTGTCCGGGCTCTCCGCGAGGACGACAGCGCCGGCGCGCTTCATCGCCGCCGTGCCCGCGGCCCCGTCTTGCCCGGAGCCCGACAACACCGCCGCCACGCTGCGCGGCCCGTACGACTCGGCGACCGACCGCAGCAGCACGTCGAAGCGCCGCACCCCGAAGTTCTTCATCGCGCCCAGGTGGCAGCGGCCGTCCGGGGTCAGCTCCAGCTGCATTCCCGGCGGGCAGATGACCACCTGCCCTGCCGCCAGGGCCTGCCCGTCGCGCGCCCAGCTGACCGGCCGCGCGCTCTGCCGGCGAAGAATCGCCGGCAGCACGCTGTCGTGGTCGCCGAGGTGTTGCTGTATGACGACCGCGGCCGGAAACTCGTCCGGCAGGTCCGTCAACACTCGTGACAGCGCGTCCAGGCCACCCGCCGACGCCAGCAGGACCACCAGCTCGACGACGGGCAGGTGCGCGTCGCTCGCCACCCGTCTAGTCTTCCAAAACGGCGGCCGCGGCACAGTCCCGCCAGCGATCCGTTCGGGTCGGGCCCCGAAGCGTTGTCCATAATGCGAAACCGCGGCGCCTGAGGCGAAACGGCTGCGCCGCCGAGTTTCGCCCATATCGGGCCGGGTACGCCCCCACGCCAAAGGCGACGGAAGGGGTTCGAAGGTGAGGATCGCGATCGTCAGCGGCGACGACGTCGTCGGCGACGACCCACAGCAACTGTCCGCCGCGCTCGCGGCCCAGGGCCACCAGGTCACCCGGTTCGTTCGGCACAATGGCCGCCGAGCTGCGGGTATCAGCACCGACGGCCGCACCGTATCGGTGGGCGTCGGCCCACGAGCGGCAAAGTCGGTCTCGGACGTGCTGCCCTACGTCGGCGACTGGGCGAGCGCCCTCGCCGGCCAATGGGCGGCCGAGGCGCCCGACGTCGTGCACGCCTACGGGTGGCTCGGCGGTCTGGCCGCGCAGCTGGCCGCCCGGCGGCAGGACGTCCCGACCGTCCAGACTTTCCCGGGCCTGGCCGCCACGAACGGGACGGGCAAGCATTCGGAGAGCGAACGGCTCCGCATCGAACCGCTCCTGGCGCGCAGCGCGAAGTGGGTGACCGGTGAGAGCTCCGATGACGTCGACGCGCTGACCCGGCTGCGCCGCAGCCGCGCCCGCGTGTCGGCTTTGACGAGCGGTGTCGACGTCGAGCGATTCACCTCGAGCGGTCCGGCGCTGGCCCGCACCGACCTGCATCGTGTCCTCTGCTTCGCGCCGAACCCGCTGCCGGACAACGGTTTTGATATCGCCATCGGCGCCCTGCGCAGGGTCCCCGCCACCGAGTTGGTGGTGGCGGAGACCGGCGCCACGAACCGGGCGCACGACGAGGCGCGGGTCCGGCTGCAACTGCTGGCCGCCAGGCTGGGGGTCGGCGACCGGGTTCGGTTCGCGGGCACCGTCGCCGATGACGAGCTGCCGACGCTGTTGAGATCCGCCGACGTCGTCGCCTGCACGCCGCGACGGCCGCCGCGCGCGACAGCGGTCCTGCAGGCGATGGCCAGCGGGGTGGCGGTGGCGGCGTTCGGGGTGGGGGTGCTCAAAGACGCCGTGGTGGACAACGTCACCGGCTTGGTGCTGTCGCCGGGATCGTCCGTCGGACTGTCCGCCGCGCTGAGAAACCTGCTCCCGCAGAGCTTTCAATGTGAGAGCATGGGCGCTGCCGGCCGCAGTCGCGCCGTGTCGCGCTATGCGTGGGACCGGATCGCCCTCGACACGCTCAACATTTACCGACAGGTGGGCTCCCCACGCTGGACACCGGCGCGCTTGCAGTCGTCGGGTGTCCGGTGATGCAATGATGACAGTGCGAAAGCCCTGGGGGGGCCGCAGACTATGACCGCCATGACGAGCATCACCGATAGCACCGGCCCTGGTGTGGCCGCCGGTGCCGGCTGTCAACGGCCCGACGCGCAGAAAGCCGACCCGGGCGCCCCGGCGCTCGTCGGCGATGCCGGGCGGCCGGCAGGTGTTCCCGGCTCGGCGATTCGGTTCGACCAGTTCCGCACCGTCGACGCGCAGGCCGCGCGGCGATTCTTTGCCGGCGTCTACACCCCCGGGTGGCGCATCACCGGGCTGATGGGCCGCTCGGCGGTGTCCCACCGCCGCTGCGAGGCCGGCTCGATGACGCTGGACGACGTGACGATTCAGGGGCGCGTCGCGCTGGAGATCCCCGCCTCCGCGGGCGTCGTCGTGATCCAGCCCCGCGCGGGGTCGACGAGCGTTGCCGGCGGCCCCCTCGCGTCGGTGGACTTGCCGGTGCTCGTCGCCGGCGGGATGCCGTGCGTGCTGCAGTGCAACGGGTCACGGTTCGATGTGGTCAGCATCCCCGGGGACGTGCTGCACCGGGCCGCCGCGGATTGGCGCGCGCCGTTACCCCGGCAGATCCACTTCCGGGACTGGCGGCCACGCTCGCGCGCGGCCGCGCGGGCGTGGCAGCGGGCGCTGGACTATGTGGTGGGGACCTTGGCCGGGCCGGACACGGCGCATCAGCCGCTGATCGTGGCGGGGTTGGCTCCGTTGCTGGCCGGCGCGCTGCTGGAGTGTTTCCCGTCCAACGTCACCGAACAGGATCTGGCTGACGAGCCGGCGTTGCCCGAAACGCTCAGGGAAGCAGTGTCTTTCATCCATCGTCACGCCGCCGCCGACGTCAGCATCAACGACGTCGCCGCGAAGGTTCATCTGACGCCCAGGGCGGTGCAGTACCTCTTCCGCCGCCAGCTCGCCACCACGCCAACGGAATACATTCGCCGCGTGCGCCTCAACCGCGCCCATCAAGAGCTGCTGGCGGGCGCGCCGTCCGACACCACCGTCACCGAAATCGCCCAGCGGTGGGGGTTCGCGCACACCGGCAGGTTCGCGGTGCTGTATCGGCAGACGTACGGCCAGAGCCCGCACACCACCCTGCGGCACATGACCCCGCAGCCGTAGCGACACGCCGCCAACGCGCAGGTCAGGCCCGTCGCGTCCCCTCGCGCGTCACCTTCGCGCCATGGTTGCGATGTGAACACGACGAAAGTTGTTTTTTCCCGCCCCGTGTCGTCGGTGTAACCCCTGGTCGGCCGCCGATTGCGGGCCGAACGGCGGGCGGGCCGGGCCGCCGATGTCCGCCGGCGGCCGCCGTAGCCGGTAGGCTTTGGTCAGGTTGAGTCCCCAGCTGCCGTTATCTACGGGCGCCACTTGGACACCGTCGTCGCTCGCCCTGCTCACTCTCAAGCCTGAAGGGCGCACAACCATGACCGCTTCACCCGATCTACGCACACCCCAGACGCATCCGCCCGCGCTGCTCGGCCAGCCGCGCAGCCGTTATCAAATCGATTGCGCCGGAGCGCAAATCCATGTTCACGCACGCAGCGTGGCCACCGTCTTGCGCATCGACGGTGAGGTCGACGCATCGAACGTCGACCTGATCACCGAGGCCGTTCGCCGGTTTTCGCGGCTGAAGGCCCCGCTGGTGCTCGACCTCGGCGGCCTGGATTTCCTTGCCGGCTCGGGCCTGCGCGCGCTGCTGGTCCTCAACGAGGAGCATCGCCGGGCCCAGCTGCGGTCCGTCGTCGTCGGCGGCGCGGCGCTGCGCCGGCTCACCCGGATCGTCACCGACCACGGGCTGCCGATCGCCGACTCGGTCGCCGTGGCCCTCGCGCACATCGAAGGCGCGACGACGGCCCGCCGTCGGCTGGTTTCGGGCCCCGCCCGGCAACACGAACCGCAAGGGGACACGTCGGCGCGGCTTCGGGGGCTGGCTTCCTAGCGGCCCAACCGGTGCATCAGCTGCTCGGCGGCGTAGCGCCCGCTGGCCAGAGCGCCGTGCACGGTGGCCGGATTGTCGACGCCGACGGCCTCGCCCGCCAGGTAGAGCCGGTCGCTGACCGGATCCTGCAGCCGGCGGCGGTCGTCGAGGCCCGAACCGGGAGCGTGAAAGGAGTAGGCACCCAACGCATACGGGTCCGCGCTCCAGTTCGACGTCTTGACGCCCACCGGCGAGACATCGCCGAACAGGCGGCGAGCGACGGGCAGCGCGGTGGCCATCAGGTCGCGCGGTGAGGCGGCCTCCGCGGTACGGCCGCGGTCACCGGCGTTGAACGCCAACACGATTGGACCCGCCGCGGCCGGCAGGGTGAACCACTGGGCCCAAGGGCCCCCGTCAGCGGCGAGGTATTCGTAGAAGGCGCTGTCCGCCGTCCACCCGCGCCGGTCGAACCGGAAGAAACTCTTGGACAGCACCCCGAAGCCCAGAGCGTCGATTGCGCGGCTGTGTTGGTCGGGCAGGGGCGGATCAAACGCGATGGCACCGGCTTTGAGCACGCCGAGGGGAACCGTGACGATGGCGGCGGGTCCCCGGAACGACCGATTCCTTGCCCGCACGACGACGGAGTCGCCCCGGTGCGCGATCGCGGTCACCGGCGTGTTCAGCTCGAGCCGCAGGCCATTGGCGAGCAGCCTGGGCAGGGCGTCGTAACCGTTCGTGACGACAACCTGATCGCCGCCGGTGTAGTCGCCCTCGTCAAAGGTGATGGCGGACAGCCGATCCGCGTCGGCGGCGAACTCATTCTCGATTTCGGTGGTGAGGTAGAAGGCCAGCTGCGCGCGATCGGAGGTGGACAGTGCCCGGCCGCCGACCGCGGCGTCGATGGCGGCGGCCAGGGAGCCGCCGTCGACTTGGTACCGCGCCCGTTCCACAAAGGCGCGCCACAGTGTCGGGTCGTAGTCGAGCGGGGCGAGTTCGGGGTCGATCACGAGCTTGGCCCAGCTGTAATAGTCGGTCGTGACCAGCTGCGCTTGCGCTTGCCGCGCCAGCGGCACCAGCGGGTTGTCGGTCGTTCCGTGGATCCACGACGCGCCCATTTCCAGCGGGGTGCCCCAGTCGCGGTCGGTGTGGACGCGTCCGCCGATGCGGTCGCGGGCTTCGATCACCCGAACCGGCCATCCCGCGTCGGCCAGACTGCGGGCGGCGGACAGGCCGGCCATCCCCGCGCCGACGATCAGGACCGACCGGGTTTCCGGCCACGGCGGTTGCGCCGGCGGGGGGCGTCGCGGTGAGCAGGCGGCCAGCAGCCCGCTGCCGACCACGCCCGTGGTTGCCGCGATGAATTCCCGACGGGACATCGGGTACACGGGTCTTAGCGTCTCACATCAGAATCGTTTGCCGGATTTACCGAATCCGAACGGACCTTAGGGATAAACTTGCGGGCGTCCTTAACTGCGGCGACGGGGCCGTGTTGGAGGGGGGTGCGGCGATGAGCGCTCGACGAACGGCTCGCGCAATCGATCCGTACCCCCACGTGCTGCCCCCCAGCCAGACGGTGGCCGTCCGGGCGACCGACGGCACCCGGTTGCACGCCGAGGTGTTCGGGCCGCCCGACGGCTACCCGATCGTGCTGACGCACGGCATCACGTGTGCCATCCGGGCCTGGGCCTACCAGATCGCCGATCTGTCCAACGATTACCGGGTGATCGCCTTCGATCACCGCGGCCATGGGCGCAGCGGCATGCCCCGGCGCAACGGATACAGCCTGAAACACCTTGCCTCCGACCTGAATTCGGTGCTCGATGCGACGTTGGCGCCGCACGAGCGCGCGGTGCTGGCCGGACATTCGATGGGCGGCATCACCATCGCCGCGTGGTCCGCACGGTACCGGCACATGGTTCGTCGGCGCGCCGACGCGGTCGCGCTGATCAACACCACCACCGGGGACCTGGTCCGCAAGGTGCAACTGCTGTCGGTGCCACACGGGCTGTCGCCGGCCCGGGTGGCCGCCGCCCGCGCCCTGATCCACGCGTTCGGCGGGTTCCCGATCCCGAGCGCCGCCCGCATCCCGAGCCGCTACTTCGTCGGAATGCTGGCGGTGGGCCGGGACGCCGACCCCAGCGTGGCCAGGATCGTGCACCAGTTCTTCGAACAGACCTCGCCCGCGGGGCGCGCCGGCTGCGCACGGATGCTGGTCGCGGCGTTGGGGTCGCGGTACCTCGAGCTGGACGGTTTGACGGTGCCGACCCTGGTGATCGGCAGCGAACGCGACCGGCTCACCCCGATCGGCCAGGCCCGCAGGATCGCGGGCACCGCGCCCAACGTGGTCGGCCTGGTCGAGCTGCCCGGCGGTCATTGCTCGATGCTCGAACACCCGCGTGAGGTCAACCGCCATTTGCGGGCGCTCGCCGAATCGGTGACCCAGGACGTGCGGATCAGCTCATAGCAGGGCGGTGATCTCGGCGGCCGCCCGCTGGCCGGACCTGACAGCGCCGTCGAGGAACCCGGTCCATTCGTCCGCGGTCTCGGTGCCGGCCCAGTGGATGGGGCCGACCGGCTCGCGCAGCCAGCGCCCGAACCGGGTCCACGATCCGGGCGGGACCGCGGCGGTGGGCCCGCCGGGCGCGAATTCCTCTGCGCCCCAACAGTGGTCGACGTAGTCGAGCGGCTTGAGCGCGTCGTCGCCGAACAGCGTCGCAAAGCAGCGCAGCGTCTCGTCGCGGCGCTGCTCCGGGGACAGCGAGTCGAACGCGCGCGCATCGACGAAGCCCATCAGCACACCGGGCCCGTCGGCGTGCGGGCTGACGTCGAAGGTGATGAACACCGGTCCGGCGTCGGACAGCGCCTGGCCGGAGAAGCCGTTGGCCCGCCAAAAGGGCGTGGAATACGCGGCGTACGCCTTGCTGAGCCGGCCCTGCGGCCAATGCCGGGCGAGTTCGTGGTACTCGGCGGGCAGCGGGGGCGCGAACTCGATCGATGCGCGATGTGCGGGCGGCACCGCGACGACCACGAACCCCGCCTCGGCCTGGCCGACGTCGGTGGTGACCGTCACCCCGGCGCCGTGCCGGTCGATGCGCCGGACCGGCGCGCCCAGCACGACCCGGGTGCCCAGCTCGGCGGCCGCGGCCTCGGCGATCTGCTGGGTGCCGCCCGGGAAACGGTCCTGTTGGGCGCCGTTCTCGACATCGAGCAGCCGGTCCAGGCCACCGGCGGCGTGCGTGTAGCGGGCCGCGTGCAGCATCGACACGTCGTCCGGTTCGCATCCCCAGGTCACCCGCGCCACGATCGCCAGTAGGTCGCGCGACGAGGCGGTGGCGTGCACGGCCCGCAGCCAGCCGCCGAGCGACACGTCGTCGAGCTCGCGCGCACGGCGCGCGTCCCACGGGGCCGACAACGGGACGCTGCGGGCGATCCGGTCGAATTGCCAACGCAGCCGGCCGATGTCCAGCAGCCCGGTCAGCGAGAGCTTGGGGATGGTGCCGCGGTAGGAATGCGTCCAGCCGCGCCAGTGGATCACGTTCTTGCCGTCGTGGTGAGTCGGGATGGTCGAGACGTCGAGTTCGGCCGCCAGCTCGAGGACCGCGTCCTGGGTCGGCCCGACGAAGGTGCCCCCGAGATCGGCGGGCAACCCCGCCACGCTGCCGGTGAAGGATCGACCCCCGACGCGGTCGCGGCCCTCGAACACCACCACGTCATGCCCCTGGCGGGCCAGCTCGCGCGCCGCGGCAAGCCCCGCAAAGCCCGCGCCGACCACGACGACGTCGACGATCCACGGCGGATTTGGCACGCGCACCAGTCAACAACACTTTCCGCGGTTCCGTGCGGCAAACGCCGGCGCCGGTTTCGCGCGTTCGCATCACGGCGAGGGCAAACATACGTTGACGTCGGGACTTTGGTTAGCGTGCGTCTACGTGATCGCCACGTGATTACCACCGCACCGGCAGCCGACGTCAGGCCGGACCTGCGAACCGTCGCCCTGGGCAGCATGGTCGGCACCACCATCGAGTGGTACGACTTCTACCTGTACGCGACCGCATCCGCGCTCGTCTTCAAGCCGCTGTTCTTCCCGCACGTTTCCCCCACCGCGGGGACGCTGGCCACCTTCGCGACCTACGCCGCCGGCTTCGGGGCACGCCCGATCGGCGCCGTCGTCTCCGGCCATTTCGGGGACCGGCTGGGCCGCAAGGCGGTTTTGGTGGCCGCGCTGCTGGTGATGGGTCTGGTCACCACCGCGATCGGCCTGCTGCCGACCTATGCGACGGCCGGGCTGCTTGCGCCGGTCCTGTTGGCGACGCTGCGGGTGCTGCAGGGGCTTGCCGTGGGCGCCGAGTGGGGCGGCGCGGCGGTGTTGTCGGTGGAGCATGCGCCGCCCGGCCGCCGCGGTTTGTTCGGCAGCTTCACCCAGCTCGGTTCCCCGGCAGGCATGTTGCTGGCGACGTCGGTCTTCTACGTGACCCGCAGCGCGACCGGCCCGGCAGCCTTTCTCGCGTTCGGCTGGCGAATTCCGTTTCTGTTCAGCGCGGTTCTGGTCGGCATCGGATTGTTTCTGCGACTGCGGCTCACCGACGCCGACGTCTTCGGCCGGCTGCGGGAGCGCGACGAGCTCTCGCGTCTGCCGGTGTTCGAGGCGCTGCGCCGCCAGCCGCGCAACGTGCTGATCACCACGGGGTTGCGCCTGTCGCAGATCGCACTGTTCGTCCTGCTGACCACGTATTCGCTTACCTACCTGCAGGATTCGTTCGGTAAGGGCAATAGCGTCGGGTTGATCGCGGTGTCGATATCGTCGGCTCTGGGTTTCGTGAGCACTCCGGGCTGGGCGCTGCTGTCGGACCGCGTGGGCCGGCGACCGCCGTACCTGTTCGGCGCGCTGGCCGGCGTCGTGGCCCTCGCGCTGTTCTTCATCGCGGCTTCAAGCGGCTCGGCGGTCGCGGTCGTCGCGTCAATCGTGTTCGGCGTCAACGTCGTTCACGACGCCATGTACGGCCCGCAGGCGGCATGGTTCGCCGAGCTGTTCGACACCCGGATACGCTACAGCGGCTCGTCGCTCGGGTACCAGATCGGCGCGGTCCTGTCGGGAGGGTTCGCGCCCTTGATCGCCGCGGCCCTGTTGGCGGTCGGCGGCGGCAGCCCATGGCTGATCGTGGGCTATTTCGGCGTGCTCGCGGCGATCACTTTCGCGGCGGCCTTTGCGGCGCGGGAGACGCGCGCGGACGAGATCGGGTGAGCTGATGAGCAGGATCTTTCTCAATGCCTTCGACATGGCCTGCGTGGGCCACCAATCCGCGGGGCTGTGGCGCCATCCCGAGGACCAGGGCTACCGGTATCGCGAACTCGGATACTGGACGGAGTTGGCCCGCATCCTGGAAGACGGCGGCTTCGACGCCCTGTTCCTCGCCGACGTGCCGGGCGTCTACGACGTGTACGGCGCCTCGCGGGACGCGGCGGTCATCGATGCCGCGCAGTTCCCGGTCAACGACCCGACCGCGGCGGTGTCGGCGATGGCGGCGGTGACCCAGACCCTGGGCTTCGGCATCACGCTGTCGCTGACGTACGAACAGCCCTACGCGTTGGCGCGCCGGCTCTCGACCCTCGATCACCTGACCGGTGGACGGGTGGCGTGGAACATCGTCACGTCGTATCTGGACAGCGCCGCACGCAACCTCGGGCTGGACACGCAGATCCCGCACGACCAGCGCTACGAGATCGCCGACGAGTATCTCGAGGTCTGCTACAAGCTGTGGGAAGCGTCGTGGGAGGCCGGCGCGGTCGTGCGCGACCGGGAGCGGGGAGTGTTCACCGATCCGGCGAAGGTGCACGACATCGAGCACAAAGGCCGGTACTTCTCTGTTCCCGGCCCGTTCCTGTGCGAACCCTCGCCGCAGCGCACCCCGGTGCTGTTTCAGGCCGGCGCCTCGCCGCGCGGTGTCCGGTTCGCCGCGGCGCACGCGGAGGCGGTTTTCGTGTCCGGCCCGACGCCGCAGATCGTGCGCGGCCCCGTACGCGCCCTGCGGCAGGCCGCCGCCGAGCTGGGCCGCGATCCCCGGTCCATCAAGGTCTTCACCATGGTCACCCCGGTGGTCGCCGCAACCCATGAGGAAGCCGTCGCCAAACTCGCCGACTACCGGCGCTTTGTCAGCCCCACCGGGGCGCTGGCCCTGTTCGGCGGCTGGACCGGGGTCGACCTGGCCGAGCTCGAGCCCGACGAGCCGCTGCGCTACGTCCAAACCGAGGCCAACCGATCCGCGCTGGCCTCGTTCACCACCGCGGATCCCGATCGCGCCTGGACCGTTCGTGAACTCGCCGACGAGATCGGCCTCGGTGGCCGCGGCCCGGTGCTGCCCGGGTCGCCGGGGGAGGTGGCCGACGAACTCGAACGCTGGGTCGAGGAGGCCGACGTCGACGGGTTCAACCTGGCCTACGTGACCACCCCCGGGACCTTCGTCGACTTCGCCGAGCTTGTAGTGCCCGAGCTGCGTCGTCGCGGCCGGGTGCCGGCACACCGGGCGAGCGGCACCCTGCGGGAGCGGCTCGGGGGAGCGGGACCGCTCCTTCCGGACGACCACCCGGGCGCGGGCTACCGGCGCTGAACGGCCGGCTAGGGGGCGACGGTGAGCCAGTCGGAGAACCCGGACGGGTCATGGCGGCCCAGCGCGCCGTGTTCCTACAGGATTCCAGCTTGGGCTCCACGTCGAAGTGCACCGACGTGCCGTCGGGAGCGGACGGCGGGGTCGACGGACGACCGGCCCGCGTCTTGGTGTTTTCTCGACAGCTGTGACTTACCAGTCCCGCGGGGTGACGGGCGCGAGCCATAAGCCAACAATGGTGTCGACAAGGGCGGTTCCCACCGACTGCCAGTCCTTACGTCGCGATTGCATTGCGGCGAAGTCGGATTCGTAGTCGGCGCAGGTGTGGTTGAGCAAGATCCGGGCCATGGTTCGGCGTTCGAACAGTGTGTCCGCGGGGTGGTCAGGTAGCCGCTCGGAGATTTGGGAGATGACGTATCGAAGTGGACTCGACGATAGGGCGGTGCGGGTCAGCACGGGGCCGTAGGTCGGATCGGTGAGCGTGCGCGCGCAGAAACGTGCGTACCACGATGGAATGGTCAGCGAGCCAAGGTGATCGGTGTAGGAGTGGACGAGACATGAGATCCACGCGGTCAGATCGTCGGAGCGGGACCGATCGTCGATCCGGCTTTGTAGGCGTCTGTCAATGTCTGTTCGATGCAGATTCTCTATCGCCGTGACAAGCTGGGTCTTGGTGCCGAAGTGATAGCCGACCGCAGCATGATTGCGTTGACGCGTGGCTGCCACGATCTGGCGATGTGAGACGGCTGTGACGCCGTAGGTGCCGAAGAGCATTTCAGCGGCGGCGAGAATCGAGTTTCGTGTCGAGTCAGCCCGCCCGTGTCGGTTAGTTGCCGTTGTCATGACCTACTCCTTGCTCGGCTGCTGTCGATCGTCTCGCCGTTCCGGATGGCCACCGGGCGGCGGAGAGCACCGTGCGACAGGGACTCCGCGGAGCCGTGGCAAAGGTAGGACTGGATTGATCGAGTCGGCGGTTGGGTCGAGGCGGAAAAACGGTTCGACACTCCTTGGCAGGTTATCCATCTGCAGTTCTCGTAGCGCGTGTTCTTTGAATGCGTGCGCGGCGATGCTCAGCTCGTGATCGGCGTTGGTGAAATCGAATTGATCATCGAAGATCAGCACGTCGGCTCGCCGGTCGCCATGGGCGTCGTAGGCGTGCTCGTTCAGGACGTATTGGTCGGTGAGAAGGGCTGCGGCTATGACGATTTGGTGCCGTAGATGAGGAGTTGTTCGAGCGGATAGTGGCGTAGTGAGCAGGTGTCGACAGCCCAGGATCCGCAGCGCTTGTTGCTCTTGGCGTGTACATGGCTGGACTGTGGTGACGGTGACCGTCCATCCGGCCAGGGATCGATCGCAGATGAGACCACCGGCGTGACGTATTGCCTCGGCGCCGGACTGGGCCACGATGTCGAGGCGGTGAGGCGTGTCCTCGAGGTCGGCAAGGGCCTCCGCATTGGGTGGTGGGCCGTGCACCGGGCGCGCCGCGACGCGCCCGTCGCGAGAAACCATGGCTGACGGTTTTGTGGTGGACGCCCCTGCGTCCGGCGCGGGTTCCAGGTGTGCGGCGGGTACGTCGGCGGAGCTGCGGGCGGAGATCATAGTTTCCTGATCCCCCGGACGACCTGAAGATACGGGCGGGTGGTGGCCATTCCCTTGGCCGCGCTGGGCTGGATGGCGCTGGCGTTGCCGACGACGAGGTAGCGCAGTCCGTGGTCGCGCCACTCGGCGATCTGATCGATGACTTCGTCGGGGGTGCCGACGGCGAATTGTTCTTGCAGAAGGCTTTTGGGCACGGTGGCTGCGTAGCGCAGCGCGGTGGCTTCGTCGATGGTCTGGGGGACGAGGTCTTGCACGCCGGTGAAGTTGGCGCCCATGGGGTGTTCGGCGCCGTGGCGGGCCCATGCTTCCGCCGGGGAGGCGAGCATGAAAATTTTGGCGATGTTGGAGTCCAGCACCTCGTCGATGTCGTCCCAGGATCGACCGGTGATGATGAACCGTATTGCGGCCGGGGTGATGTCGTCGGGATTGCGGCCGGCATCAGAGGCGGCGCTGCGGAGCGCGGTCAGCTTCTCGCCGTACACCTTGGGTTGGGTGATGCTGGCGGGAAACCAGCCGTCGGCGTAGCGGCCGGCGGCGCGGATCATCCGGGGGCCGTTGGCGGCGACCCAGATCGGTGGCCACTTTCCTTTGTAGGGCGGGACGTTGAAGGTGGCGTTGTGCAAGGGGAAGAACGCCGAGTCGCGGTTGACCAGGTTTCCGTTGGAGTCCCACAGGGCGCGGATCGTGGCCAGTGCTTCCTCGAAGCGAGCCACCGGTTTGGACCAGTCGACACCGTAGGGTTCGTTGCCCTCGCGTTCCCCGGTGCCGATGCCGAGGATGGCGCGGCCCTTGGTGAGCAGGTTGAGGGTGGCAACGGCTTGGGCGGTGACGGCGGGGTTGCGCCGTCCGGGGTCGGTGACCGAAATGCCCAGGCGCAGTTTGCCGATCCTGCTGGAGGACGCGAGATGGCCGAGCATCGTCCAGGGTTCCAGGTGCGCGTCGATCTGGGGCACGATCTTGGCCAAGCCGATGTGTTTGGTGGTCCACATCGAGCGGGGCAGCACCCCGTTGAGGTGATCGCCGACCCACAGTGAGTCCGCCCGGCAGGCCAATGCCATGAGGTGGTCGGCGCGGGCCAGTGGGGCGGGGCCGAAGCGGGAGTTGATGGTGTTGTGCAGGACACCGATTTTGAATCCGGTCATGGTCATCCCCTCTTCCGGGTCACCAGGTCACGGGTAGTTCGTAGGCGCCGAAGGCGAGGCGATCGTGTTTGAGTGGAACGTGATCGGCCGGTATGGCCAGCTCCAGGGTGGGGATGCGTTTGAGCAGCGTGGAGAACACGATCTGCAGTTCGACCCGCGCCAGGCTCTGTCCGATGCATTGATGCCGGCCGAAGCCAAACGCCAAGTGCTGGTTGACTTCTGGTCGTTGTAGATCGAGCCGCTCCGGTTCGTGGAACACGGAGGGATCCCAGTTGGCGGGAACGAGGTCGATGATGATGCCGTCGCCGGCGCGGATGGTTTCGCCGGCGATGTCGATGTCTTCGGTGGCGATGCGCCGCTGCCCGTTGTGAATGATCGACAGGTAGCGCAGCAGTTCTTCGACGGCCCGCGCGATCGCCTTCTCATCGTCGGTGTCGCGGAGAAACGTCATTTGGTCGGGGTTCTCGAGCAGCGCGAAAACACCGAGACTGATCATGTTGCCGGTGGTTTCGTGTCCACCGATGAGCAGCGTGTTGGCCGCTTGGGCGGCCTCCTTGACCGTCAGTTCGCCAGTTTTGACCCGTTCGGCGATGTCGGACACCGCGTCCTCGGCGGGCTGCTCCATCTTGGTTTCCACCAGCTGCAGCAGATATTTGAACAGGCTGCGCCCGCTCTGGGCGGCGTCACCGGCGGTGGCGAAGCGGGCTAATCCCTTGGTGGCCGATTCCTGGAAAAATTCCGCGTCTTCGTAGGGCACGCCGAGCAGGTTGCTGATCACCAGCGACGGAATTGGCAATGCCAGCGTGGCCACAATGTCGGCAGGTTTGGGTCCGGCCAGCATGGCGTCGATGTGGTCGTCGGTGATCTTCTGGATCACTGGTCGCATGGCTTCGACGCGTTTGAAGGTGAACGGCTTGGATAACATGCGGCGAAACCGTGTGTGGTCTTCCCCGTCGGCGGTGACCAGCGAGGGCGCGCGTTTCTTGGCCATGATTTCCATGCCCTCGTTCCAGTACGGAAACCCTTCGCGGTGGTCCCCGACGCTGACTCGGGGGTCGGCGTAGAGTGCGCGCGCCTCGGCGTGGCCGGTGACCAGCCAGGGTGTGGTGTCGTTCCAGATCCGGACCCGGTGCAGCGGCTTATCGGCGTTAAGGTCTCGCAACGCTTGCGGCGGGTCGAATGGGCATCGGCCGTCTCGGGTCATCGGATAGTGCGGAACGGTGTCGGCCGTGCGCTCGGAGGTCTCGGTCATTGAGAGTCCTTTCAGAATCGACACGTGACGACGAACGGCTGCGCGGGTGCGGCAGCAGAGGAGCCTGGGGGCCAGGGACACGGGCTCCTACCCGGTGCCGGCGGTTGCCGCCATCACCGGAGCGCGCCACAACCCGGTAGTCGCCTCGACGATCGCCGCCCCGACGCCAGCCCAGTTGGTCCGCGGAACTGGTCGGCCCTCGGCGAAGGCGGCTTCGTATTCGGCGCAAGTGTGGTTGAGCAGCAGCCGCGCCATCATCGCCCGCTCGGCGCGCACCGCTGCCGGAATTTCGGGCAGGCAGCGTTTGATTCCGTCGAGCACTGTGCCCAATTCCGGTGAGGACAGCGCACTTCGGGTGACCACCTTCGAGTAGACCGGGTCGGCCATCATCTGTGCGCAGAACCGGGCGTACCACGTCGGAGTGCCCAGCGCGTCGAGGTGATCGGTGAGCGGCCGCACGAGACACGCGATCCAGTCCTGCAGATCGGCGGAGTCCCCGACGTCGAGCAGGCGCTGGGCGAGCAGCTGGTCGATGTGTTCGGCGTGCTTACGCTCGATTGCCCGCACTACGTCTTCCTTGGTGCCGAAGTGGTAAGCGACCGCGGCATTGTTGCCTTGCCCGGCGGCTTCCACGATGCGGCGGTG
This sequence comes from Mycobacterium sp. E2497, assembly GCF_001668695.1. NCBI lineage: Bacteria > Bacillati > Actinomycetota > Actinomycetes > Mycobacteriales > Mycobacteriaceae > Mycobacterium > Mycobacterium sp. E2497. The sequence goes on along the minus strand of NZ_LZKD01000176.1, from coordinate 44,217 downwards.
GGTGACATCGGCGATGCCGTGCTCGGCGAAAAGTCGCTCGGCGGCGGTCAAAATGGCCTCGCGCGTCGCGTCAGCGCGTGCCGACCGTGGACTGCGCCTGGCCTCGGCCACGTCGACCTCCTGCCTGCCATCAACCGATTTTCGGGACGCCCTGAGCGACCCCTCGCGGTTCCGAGTCAACCGCATACCCTTGCACTAAGTCAAACATTTTACTTAAATGGCGTTGATGCGCTTCGCAGCCCCACCCTCAGGAGCACTTCGCGGCACGACACAGGTGCGGGCTAAGCAGCACGCCGTTCAGCTCCGAAAGGCCCCTTGATGACCCGCAGTGCGACCAGCGCGATTTACTACGACCCGTACGACGTCGAGCTGAACACCGACCCGTTCGCCATGTTTCGGCGGTTACGTGAAGAGGCACCGCTGTATTACAACGCGCAGTACGACTTCTATGCCTTGAGTCGGTACGACGACGTCAGCGCTGCCTTGGTCGATCACCGCACCTATAGTTCGGCGCGCGGAGCGATCCTAGAAATCATCCGGGCCAACATGGAGATCCCGTCGGGGCTGTTGATCTTCGAAGATCCGCCAGTTCACGACATCCATCGCACACTGCTGTCACGGGTGTTCACGCCCCGCCGTGTCGGTGCTCTCGAACCCCAGATCCGTCAGATTTGCGCGAACATCCTCGACTCTGCAGGCGAGCGCGGGGAGTTCGATTTCGTCACCGATCTCGGTCTGCTTCTGCCGGTTCGTGTCGTCGGAAAGTTGTTCGGCATCCCGGAAGGTGAGCAGGACCAGCTGTTTCAGCAGAGCCTGTCCACGCTCGACAGCGAGCCGGGGCAACCCCTGGTTGGGCTCGCGAGCGGGGAAGTGTTCTCTGACTACTTGGATTGGCGCATCCAAAATCCCTCTGATGACCTTCTGACAGAGATGCTCACGGCGGAATTCACCGACGAGCACGGGACGGTTCGCAGATTGTCACGCGATGAGGTGTTGCTCTACCTCACCGTCGTGGCCACCGCGGGCGCCGATACGACGACCCGAATGATCGGCGCCGCAGGAAAACTCCTCGCCGACCACCCCGACCAAAGACGCGACTTGGTCTCCGACAGGTCGCTGTTGGGGCCGGCTGTGGAAGAGATCGTTCGATTCGAGCCGCCGGCGGTGCACGTCGCCCGCTACGTCACCCGCGACGTCGACATCCACGGACAAACCGTCCCCGAGGGCAGCGTGGTGATCGCCCTGCTCGCGTCAGCCAACCGCGACGATCGACGCTTTCCTGACGCAGACACCTTCAACATTCACCGAAAACCTTGTCAGAACCTGTGTTTTGGAGTCGGCACCCATTACTGCATGGGCAACGCCCTAGCCCGGCTTGAAGGACGCCTTGCGCTCGACGAGGTGCTTAGCCGATTCCCCGAATGGCATGTCGACGAGTCTCGCGCCCGATACACCACCACCTCACTGGCCCGTGGATGGTCTTCGCTACCGGTCACCGTGGCATAGACCTACTCGACAAATACATCGGAGACGACCAGATCTGTAGGAGTGATCAAGAATGACTGGACGTGTCGAAGGCAAAGTCGCCTTCATCACCGGCGCCGCCCGCGGCCAAGGCCGCAGCCACGCGCTACGGCTGGCCGAGGAGGGCGCCGACATCATCGCTGTCGACATCTGCAAGCAGGTCGACACCGTCACAATCCCGCTGGCCACACCGGAAGATCTCGCCGAGACCGCGGACCTGGTGAAGAACCTCGGCCGACGCATCGTCACTGCCGAGGTCGACGTCCGCGACTACGACGCGCTCAAAGCCGCCGTTGACGCCGGTGTGCAGCAACTGGGCGGTCTAGACATCATCGTGGCCAACGCCGGCATCGGCAACGGCGGTCAAACCCTGGACCACACCAGCGAAGCCGACTGGACCGACATGATCGACATCAACCTCACCGGAGTTTGGAAGACCGTGAAAGCCAGTGCGCCACATATCATTGCGGGCGGCAAAGGCGGTTCGATCATCCTCACGAGCTCGGTCGGCGGCCTGAAGGCCTACCCGCACACCGGGCACTACGTCGCCGCCAAACACGGCGTGGTCGGCTTGATGCGCGCCTTCGCCGTCGAACTCGGCGCGCGCAACATCAGGGTCAACTCGGTGCACCCCACCAACGTCAACACTCCGCTGTTCATGAACGAACCCACGATGAAATTGTTCCGGCCCGATCTGGACAACCCGGGTCCCGACGACATGTTGGTGGTCGGCCAGCTCATGCACACCCTGCCGATCGGCTGGGTGGAGCCCAGAGACATCAGCAACGCCGTGTTATTCCTGGCCTCCGACGAATCCCGATTCATCACCGGAATCACCCTGCCCGTCGACGGTGGCAGCTGCCTCAAATAGCGCGGCTGCTCGCTCACACAGTAAGGACGCCATGGTCGACCACGACCCCCCCACCGCGCTGCTCGACAATCGAGCGGCCTATCCGGCGCGCGCGCTGGCCATCACCTCGTCGACGAATGACGACACCGTCGAACTCAGCATCGAGGATGTCGTCGTTGCCGATCCGTCGCCACGGCAGGTCGTCGTGCGCATCGAGGCCGCCCCGATCAACCCCTCCGACCTCATGGCGATGCTCGGCGACTCCGACGTCGACCAGGCACGCTTCACAGGCTCGGCCGAGCACCCGCGCGTCCAGATCCCGCTGCCGCGCACACGTCCGCGCAACCCCAGACCGCAGGCTCTGCGTGTCGGTCAGGAGGGATCCGGCGTGGTGGTCGCCACCGGCGCGGCCGCCCGTGACCTACTGGGCCGCAAAGTCGCTGTGGCGCCGCGAGCGGCCGGGATGTTTGCGCAATATCAGACCGTGTCGGCGCGAGAGTGCACCGTATTGCCCGACGACGCCAACCTCACAGCGGCCGCGTCCATGTCGGTGAACCCTTTGACCGCCCTGGCCATCACCGAAACGGTACGCCTGGACGGACACACCGGACTCATCCACACCGCCGCCGCCTCCACGGTCGGGCAGATGCTGGTCAAGATCTGCCTGGCCGACGACCTCCCCTTGGTCAACGTGGTGCGCTCGCCACAACAGGCGTCGCTCTTGCGTTCCCTGGGCGCCCAACACGTCTGTGATTCCAGCCAGCCGACGTTCACCCATGACCTGCTGGCCGCAGTCACCGTCACCGGCGCCACCGTCGCCTTCGACGCGATCGGAGGTTCGACGATGGCCGGCGATCTGCTCACCGCGATGGAGGCCGCCGCGCGATCCCGCCAATCGACCTACAGTCCCTTCGGCTCTCCCGAGCGCACACACGTCTACCTCTACGGCCACCTGGATCGATCCCCCACGGTCCTGCACCACGACAACTACGGGATGTTCTGGGGAGTGAGCGGCTGGGTCATGCCCGACATCCTGGCCCGCGCCGGCACCGAACGCACCGCTGTGCTGCGACAACGCGTGATCGACGAAATTTTCACCACGTTCAGCACCGCCCACCACCGAAGCGTCACCCTCACCGGTGCGCTGGAGCGAGAGGCGATGCTGGGCTACAGCCGACAAACTACCGGCGGCAAATATGTGATCACCCCAAACCCGTGATCGCAGAATCCTTTTCCCGCAACCGCGAGCGCCAGACCACGCAAGGAGAACCCCACGTGAGCAACGACGCCACGAACGCCATCATCACGACCATCAATCTCTACGCGCTGGCTGTCGACACCCAGCAATGGGACCTTTTCGACGACGTGTTCACCCCCGACGCCGTCGTGGACTTCGGCGGCGGCACCCGCTGGACCGACTTGTCCACGCTGACAACGGCGTTCGCCAAAATTCACACCCCCTACCTGGCGACCTGCCACACCACCACCAACCACGTCGTGACGGCAACGGCCGAGCACGCGCACTGCCTGAGTTACGTGCACGGCCGCTTCTTCGCCGACCAGCCCGAAGGCAGCATCTTCGAGTCCGGCGGCTGGTACGACGACCGACTCACCTGCACCCCCCAGGGATGGAGGATCAGCCACCGCACATGCCGCACCATCTGGTCCGCGGGCAACCCGAAGGTCATGGGCCTCGACGCCGAGCCCGCCCCGCCGCGCGCCACCAACTCCCTGCACCGCGCCGCGGCGAACAACAAACTCGCCATCCTGTCGGCGTTGCGCGGCGGCGGCCAGGGCTCGACACCGCCGCACGAGTCGCCCCAATGAGCGCCCCCGCTTCCTCCGGCAATACCGCCGACCGGTGGATCACCACCTGCGAACTCACCGACCTGGTGGCGCGCCTGTGCCGAGCCATGGACCGCCTCGATGAAGCTGCCATCGCCGCCTGCTACTCGGATCCCTCCTTCGACGACCACGGCGCCTTCAAGGGCAGCGGCCAAGACTTCGCCGCCTACCTGTGCGCCAGCCCCATCCCACCCACGCACCACCTCCTCGGCCAATCGGTGGTGGACATCGACGGCGACCAAGCCTGGGGCGAAACATATTTCGTGATGCACGGCCTGGGCGCCCACCCGGCCTACGGCCGCTACATCGACTACTTCCAGCGATCCGGTGCCACTTGGAAGCTCACCTATAGGCGTGTCGTGCCCGATGCCACGGTCCCCGGCGACGCGTCCACCTACTGGCGAGCAACCCGAAACCGCGACGACCCCGCCTATGACCGGCTTCGCTGGCCGCCCCAGCAGACATGGGAAGAGGCACCCGGCGGTGCCTCCGGCATCAGCAAGGCCACCACCGAACGCCTCGATCAGTCCGGAGCCGGCGGTACTAATCGCCGACCGCACGACGCCTCCGCACGCCCATGAAAGGATCGCTATGAAAGCCTGGCAACTCACCGCAGTCAACGAACCGCTGCGATACGTCGAGCGCGACGACCCGACACCCGGTCCTGGACAGGTCGTCATCGACGTCCGCGCGGCCGGCATCTGCCACAGCGACGTCGGCTTCATCGACGGCACCTTGACCGCGCTGCTCCCGCACTTACCGATGATTCTGGGCCACGAGGTCGCTGGCGTGGTTGGCGAGATCGGGCCCGACGTGAGCGAGGTCAAAGCCGGCGACCGGGTCGTCATCGGCGGACCGGAAAGTTTCGCACCGGGCTGGGCGACCGATGGAGGCTTCGCCACGAAATGCCTTGCCGAAGCCCGCGGCCTGATAATCCTGCCCGACACTGTCGACTTCAGCCAGGGCGCCACCGCCACCGACGCCGGCCAAACCGCTTACGGCGCAGTCATGGACGTCGGAAAACTGCAGGCCGGCGAACGTGTCGGCATCATCGGACTCGGCGGGCTCGGCATGACCGGCGCACGCCTTGCCGTGCTGGCCGGCGCGCAGGTGTACGGCGCGGAACCCAACCGCAAGGCCTGGGACCCCGCGTGGGAGCGCGGGCTTCTCGACATCGTCGAGGACGCTAAGGATCTCGCACAGTACAACCTCGACATCATCGTCGACTTCGCCGGCTTCGGGACCACAACCGCCGCCGCAATCAGCGCCGTGCGCCTTGGCGGCCGCGTCGTGCAAGTCGGACTGGGCCGCACCGAAGCTACCCTTCCCATCGCCGAACTGGTCTACAAGGAAGTCTCGATTCACGGCGCCCGCGGTGGCCATCCCGGCACCATCGAACCCGTCCTCAACCATATGGCCACCGGCGATCTCGAAATCTTGGCCACCACAATCACATTCGACGATATCCCGGACGCTCTGGAGCGGCTCAAGAACGGTGATGCCGTCGGCCGCTTTGTCGCAGCGATGGACTAAAAGCAGTTCCGACAATAACCATCCGCACCGCCCCTTCGATCCGCAGGCCAACGACCCGAGCTTGTTGACGCCGGGATGGTGCAAACGAAAGGAAGAACGCCGATGAGTAACGCCAGCGACACCAAATCCACGGTCGGGAGTCCCACCTCGGCGACCATCCCGGTCTTCAACCCGTCCACCGAGGAACAGATCGCCGAAATCCGGGACTTTGACGAGGCGGCCGTCGACGCGGCGGTCGCCCGAGCGCGCGAGACATTCGAATCGGTGGCGTGGCGCAAGCTGCCCGCCGCGCACCGGGCGCAGGTGCTCTTCCGCGCCGCCGACATCATCAGAGAGCGCACCGATGAGTTGGCCGAACTCGAGTCTCGCGACAACGGTATGACCGCGGCGGCGGCGAAGCAGATCATCAAGGTGTCACTCGACGTATTGGTCTACTACGCCGGCTGGGTCGGCAAGATCCACGGCGAGTCGGCCAATCTCGTGTCCGACGGCCTGCTCGGACACTTCGAGAACTACCACACCTTCACACAGCTGGAACCGGTCGGCGTCGTGGGCCTGATCATTCCCTGGAATGGACCCTTTCACGTCGCGATGGTCAAGGTCGCACCGGCACTCGCCGCGGGCTGCAGCGCGGTCCTCAAGCCTGCCGAGGAGACCCCGCTCACCGCACTTAAGCTCGAAGAGATCTTCCGGGAGGCTGGGCTGCCCGACGGTGTCCTCAATGTCATTACCGGCTACGGCGAGACCACCGGCGCGGCACTAACCGCCCATCCCGACGTCGATAAAATTTCGTTCACCGGATCCACGGAAGTCGGCCGGCTAATCGTCCAGGCGGCGGCAGGCAACCTCAAACGCCTCACCCTCGAACTTGGCGGCAAGTCGCCGTTGATCATGTTTGACGACGCCAACCTCGACAAGGCCATCGTGGGCGCAGGCATGGGTCTGCTCGCCGGCTCCGGGCAGAACTGCTCCTGCACGTCGCGCATGTACGTTCAACGCGGCATCTACGACCAGGTCGTCGACGGCCTGGCCGCGTTTGCCAGAATGTTGCCGATGGGAGGCAGCGACGATCCCAATTCCGTTCTCGGACCGCTGATCAGCGAGAAACAGCGCTCACGAGTGAAAGGCATCGTCGACGACGGTGTGGCCGGCGGCGCGCAGGTCATCACCGGCGGCAAGCCGATGGACCGCAAGGGCTACTTCTACGAGGCGACGATCGTCACCAACACCACCCCCGACATGCGGCTGATCAAGGAGGAGATCTTCGGGCCGGTCGGCTGTGTGATTCCGTTCGACGACGAGGACGAGGTGCTCGCCGCCGCTAACGACACCCGCTACGGGCTGGCCGGCGCCATATGGACCGAAAACCTCGGCCGCGCGCACCGCATCGTCAACGAGCTTCGCGGCGGCCAGATCTGGGTGAATTGCGCTCTCGGAGCAGACCCCTCAATGCCGATCTGCGGGCACAAAGAATCCGGATGGGGCGCCGAGCGTGGTCGCAAGGGTCTCGAAGCGTACTTCAACACCAAGGCCGTCTACATCAGCCACTGACTTCCGCTAGTCCGACACGGCCGATCCGAGCCGGTCCTTTCACGTCGAGAGTGCCTTAACGCGGCTAGGCGTACCCCGGCGGGCCGGCTAGGGGGCGACGGTGAGCCAGTCGGAGAACCCGGACGGGTCGTGGCGGCCCAGCGCGCCGTGCTCGTAGAGGCCCCAACCCTCTTTGGGTTCGCCGTCGCCGTCCCGGCACACGGCGCGCCCGACATGGTCGATGACCCCGAAGCCGGACCTCGCGACGATCGCCGGGTCGGTCATGTCGTAGGTCCGGCGTTCGACGAACTTCTCGCCCTTCCACATTCCGTGCAGCCAGTCCGAGTCGCCGCCGTAGCCGCCGCCGACGTGGATGGGCACCGGCAGCTTGGACTCCACGTCGAAGCGCACCGGCGTCCCGTCGGGGGCGGTGGCGTCGATCGTCGCCCCGGTGGGGATCCGGGTGCCCGACCGGTAGTGGATCTTGACCCGCGGCCAGCCCAGCTGCTCGACGCGTCCGTCGCGCCAGATCCGGGTGCAGTCGTTGAGCGATCGGAAGCCGTCGGGCGCTTCCTGGATGATCAGCACGATGGCGAAGTCGTCGAACGCCATCGGCACGTACAGCCACCACATGCCCTCGAACGGCGGGGCGGCCGGCCGGCCCGCGGGCTCGGGCTCGCCGATCGGCCGGATGCCCCAGGACCGGTCGCGGCTGCCGAGCCAGACCGCGGGGTCGACGGCGATCTCCTCGCCGTCGACGGCGATGCGGCCGCTCCAGCTGCCGAGCTGGGCGAACCGCTGGGCGTCCAGCGTCACCCGGTTGCCGGACCGCATGAGGTGCGGCTGCTCCTGCACGACGTCGAACAGGCCTTCCCAGGTGAGATCGGCTGCGATGCCTTCGGTTTCGTCCAGGACCAACCGTAGTTTGCGCAGCGGCTCGATGACCTCGATCCGGTAGCCGTTGACGTGCTGGTTGAGCCGGTCCTGGTCGATCGCGTCGCACAGGTGCACCGCGGTCTGGGTGTCTCCGCGCCGAACCAGGAAGAACGCGTCCTTGACGCCCAGGTTGGGGTAGTAGCCGATGCCGCTGATGACGAAGATGTCGCCCGTGCGGTCGTGGGCGTTGAAGTAGGAGCGGTCGTAGAAGTTGCGGTCCGAGGAGCCCGGCCAGGCGATCGGCTGCGGAACCTGATGAACCGGGAACTCGTCGAGCGGTCCGAGCATTAGTGGTCCTCTCCGATCAAACTGCGCATCAACCCGGCGTGGTAGAACAGCGACTCGACGTTGTCGGGTTTCTCGGTTTCCCCGAAGTGCACCCGGCGCGCGCCGGTGCGCATGAACACGCAGGCCCACATGACGCCGGAGTAGACGTAGAACCAGCGCAGGTCACCGACTTCCACGCCGCTCAGCCGCCGATAGGTGGCGCGGACGTCGTCCTCGCGCATCACCTCGGGCAGGCCCGGCAGCCCGGCCAGCCCGGTCAGCTCCTGAAACACCATGTGCGCGTAGATCATCCACGCCACGTCGAGCTCGCGCGGGCCGAGGGTGACCATCTCCCAGTCCAGCACCGCCACCGGCTCGAAGTCGCGGTACAACACGTTGCCCACCCGTGCGTCGCCCCACAGCAGCACGGGTTCACGCGCGGCCGCGTCGGCCGGCCAATGGTCCTCCAGCCAGGCGAAGGTCCGCTCCAGCAGCGGCGAGCGGCCGATGTCGGGCACCGCGAAGTCGTACCACGACCGCACCCAGTTGAAGTGCCGGCGCAGCGCGGTGTCGCCGGCTTGGTCGTCGGTCAGGAAGCCGAACGCGTTCTCCGCGTTGGGGATCGAATGCAACTTGGCCAGCACCCCGACGGTCGCGTCCTGCAGTTCCCGCTGGCGCTCGGCCGGCGCGTCGGCGAACCAGTTGTTGCCGAAGGTGTAAGGCATCACGTCCGGGGGCACCACACCTTCGACGTAGTCCATCACGAAGAAGGGGGTGCCAAGCACGTCGCCGGTGGGCTCGAGCCAGCGCACCGGCGGGACGGGGACGTCGGTGAGTTCGCCGACCTTCCGGATGACCTCGAATTGGTGGTCCAGCCGGTAGGTCGGGAACACCTGGACGTCTTCGGCGGCCGGGGCCACCCTGGTCACCAGCTTCTGCTCGGTGGGCTTGCCGTCCTGGCGCCAACGGGCCGTCAGGATGATGGTCTCCGAGGACATTCCCGTCGAGTCGACGCCGCTTTCGACGGTCACCTCCGGCTCCGCGCCGGGGGGCAGGACGGTCGAGAGCCAGTTCGACATCACCGCGGGTAGCGTCGTGACGTCTCGGCTGGAACGCTGAAGCCGGTCGACCTTGTCGAGCACGGGTTCGTTGGCCACCGGGGCCTCCATTCTTTGAGCCTTCAACTCGTCGAGACGTCGGCGCGGCAATTACGATACGGTAGGTAGCGTTATGAAAGCAGACCCGTCCGCCATTGACAAGGCCCCCGGCGCCGGCCGCCCGCGGGACCCGCGTATCGACTCGGCCATCCTATCGGCCACCGCGGAACTGCTTGTCCAAATGGGCTATTCCAACCTCAGCCTGGCGGCGGTCGCCGAGCGCGCCGGAACCACCAAATCGGCGCTCTACCGCCGGTGGTCCAGCAAGGCCGAACTGGTACACGAGGCGGCCTTCCCGGTGGCGCCCACCGCGCTGCAGGCGCCCGCCGGGGACTTCGCGGCCGACATCCGCATGATGATCGGGGCCACCCGCGACGTCTTCACCACGCCGGTCGTCCGCGCCGCCCTGCCGGGCCTGGTGGCCGACATGACCGCCGACCCCGCCCTCAACGCCCGGGTGATGTCCCGGTTCGCGGACCTGTTCGCGACGGTGCGGGTGCGGCTCAGTGACGCCGTCGACCGGGGTGAGGCGCATCCCGATGTGGATCCGGACCGGTTGATCGAGTTGATCGGGGGAGCCACGATGCTGCGCATGCTGCTGCGCCCGGAGGACGCGCTCGACGATGCGTGGGTGGAGCAGACCGCCGCCATCGTGGTGCACGGGGTGACGCGGTGACGGCGCGGCTGGCCGGACGGGCCGCGATCGTCACCGGCGCAAGCCGCGGACTGGGCCGGGCGATCGCGCTGGCCCTCGCCGCGGAAGGCGCCGCCGTCGCGGTCGCGGGACGCACAGAGCAGGTGTGGGACGAGCGGTTGCCCGGAACCATCGGCGAGACGGTCGCCGCCATCGAGGCCGCGGGCGGACGGGCTGTGGCGATCCGGGCCGACCTGACCGAACGCGAGGACGTCGCCCGGTTGGTGGGCGCGGCGCGAGAAGCCCTGGGGCCCATCACGATTCTGGTGAACAACGCGGCCTTCACCGCGCCCGGCCGGCCCCGCCCTCCCGGCGGCGAACCTCGCGCCCAGTCCGCCAAGCCGGGAGGCGCCGCCAAGCCGGCAAGCGGTGCCGCCAAGCCGGGCTGGCCGGGATTCCTCAGCGTCCCGCTGACGGCGTATCGCCGGCATTTCGACATCGCCGTCTTTGCCGCCTACGAGCTGATGCAGCTGGTCTGCCCCGACATGATCCAGGCGGGCCGCGGGTCGATCGTCAACATCAGCTCGGTGGCATCGAGGCTGCCCGGAAACGGGCCGTACCCGGACCGCAGCGGCGGCGTGCTACCCGGCTACGGCGGATCCAAGGCGGCGCTCGAGCATCTGACCCAGTGCGCGGCATTCGATCTCGCCGATCACCACATCGCGGTGAATGCCCTGTCGCCGTCGAAACCGATCCTCACCCCCGGGCTGGCCTACTACGCCCGGGAGTTCGACGATACCGCCGAGGCGGACGAATTCGCCCGGGCCGCAGTGGAATTGACGGTGGTCGATCCCGCGAAGGTCACCGGACGCACGATCGGTCATCTGCAGGTGCTCGACGGCTCTTTCCGGCCGTTCGAGCCCGACTAAGCCGGTCTCGTCGCCGTGACCGCGTTGATGGTCCCGGCATGCAGCCGTTGCCATTTCGGCGACCGGAATCCCGCCTGCAGCAGCAGGCGCTCGGCGCGCCGCCGGGTGCGGGCCTTGCCGCGGCGGGTGATGGCCAGCGTCGGCACCAGCCACAGCGAGAACCGGTCGACGAGCACCAGGCTTCCACCCGGCCGCAGCACCCGGGCGCACTCCAGCAGACCCACCAGCTGATCGGACCAGTGATCGAATGACGTGGTGCTGACGACCAGGTCGAAGGCGCGGTCGGCGTAGTTGAGCTCCTCGGCCACGCCGCGGGTGAAGCTCAATCGCGGGTCGCGGGCAAGACCGGTTGCGATGGAGACCATCTGGGGGGCCGGGTCGATCCCGCACAGATGTTTGGCCCCCGGGTAGCGGCGGGCCAGCAGCCCCAACAGGTAGCCGGTGCCGCATCCGACGTCGAGCACATACTCGGGGGCGGTGACGGTCGCCACGGCCAGCTGCGCGGTGCGCTCGGCGATTTCGTGGTGCAGCCGACCGCGAAAGCCCTGGTCGTAGCGGGGGGCGCGGTCGTCGTACGCGGCGACGTCCCGATGCGGTGGCACGCGCTGAGTGTCTCACCGGGCGGGCCGCTTGGCGAGGATTTCAACGCGGGGTCCCGGGTCTCCAGCCGATCGGCGACCGCGACGCGAAGTCGCGGTGGATGAACCGCCGACTGTGGATAACTTCCCGCCTGACGTGCCAGGATGAGGCAAAGCAGTGCCGCAACAACCGGTCGGGTGGTATGCCGATGCCCGGTATGGACAAGCCCACGGGGCGAGCCGTCGCCCTGGTCGTGCTGCTGCTTGTCCTCTCCGCCGCCCTGCGCGGCTATCTGCCTTCCCCGCATCCCGCCGCACGTGGGGAGCCAACCGGCAGCCGGGCGGCGCTGATTTTCGTGGTGGCAGCCCTCGGGGTCACGCTCGCCCTGGTGACGATCGCGGTCATCGCGCGGCTGCGCGACCCGCGGGCAGCGGCGCCCCAGGCCGGTCAGCTGTCGGAGATGCTCGGCACCGGCAGAGGCCGGCCGAGCTGGCGGGTGCTGCTGATCGGGCTGGCGGTCATCGTGGCGTGGCTGCTGATCGTGTGGACGGCGTCCCACCTGTTGGCCTCCCACGACGTCGGCCGGGCGCCGCCCCCGCCGGCGAGCGGTGCGCCGTCGTCGGAGAGTGCGAACGCCCGGCCGGCACAGCCCCATCCGCGAAACGGCGATATGTTCGGCATCCTGCTCGCGGCGACCGTGCCGATGCTGTTGGTCATCGTCACCGGGACGGTCGTCGCGTCGCGGCGGCGGTGGCGGGCGGTGGCGACCGGCGCCGGGGCCGCCGCGGACGATCACGCCGAATCCCCGGCGCCACCGTCACGTTCGGAATCGTTGGCGCGCGCGGCCGAACGTGGCCTGGCCGAGATGGCCGACCCCAGCCGTGAACCTCGCGAGGCGATCATCGCCTGCTACGCGGCGATGGAACGCGAGCTGGCCAACGTGCCCGGCGCCGTCCCGCAGGACTTCGACACCCCGACCGAGGTGTTGGCCCGCGCCGTCGAACACCGCGCGCTGCACGCCGACAACGCCGTGCAGTTGGTGAACCTGTTCGCCGAGGCGCGGTTCAGCCCGCACGTGATGACCGAGGCTCACCGCGACATGGCGGTGCGCGTTCTGCAGCTGGTGCTCGACGAGCTGGGCTCACGGAGCGCCGCATGAAAAAGACTCTGGCCCTGGGCGTCTGCTTCATCGTCGGCATCGAGCTGCTCGCACTGCTGCTACCCGATCGTCGGGTGGTGCTGGCCGCCTCCGGCGGCGCACTGGCCCTGGTGCTGCTCACCGTCCGTCGCGTGCTCGGGCGCGGAATGCATCCCGAGGCGGACGCCGAACCCGACGATCTCGGGGATTCATTGCGCCGCTGGCTGTCCACCACCGAGACGACGATCCGGTGGTCGGAGTCCACCCGGGTGGACTGGGACCGGCACCTGCGCCCCATGCTTGCGCGTCGATACGAGATGACGACCGGCCAACGGCGATCCAAAGACCCGGTGGCGTATCAGGCGAGCGGCCAGATGCTGTTCGGGACGGAACTGTGGGAATGGGTCAATCCGAACAACGTCGCGCGCACCGGTGACCGGCGGCCCGGTCCCGGCCGCGCGGCGCTGGAGGAGATTCTGCGAAAGTTGGAACAGGTATGACACTGCCGGCGGCAACAACCACTGCGCACTGCGAGGCGGTGCTCGACGAGATCGAGCGCGTGGTGGTGGGCAAGCGTTCCGCGCTCACCCTCATCCTCATCGCGGTGCTCGCGCGCGGCCACGTCCTGATCGAGGACCTGCCCGGCCTGGGTAAGACGCTCATCGCCAGATCGTTCGCCGCCGCGCTGGGCCTGCAGTTCACCCGCGTGCAGTTCACGCCCGACCTGCTGCCCGCGGACCTGCTCGGCTCCACGATCTACGACATGCAGTCGGGGCGTTTCGCCTTCCGGCCCGGGCCCATCTTCACCAACCTGCTGATGGCCGACGAGATCAACCGCACGCCGCCCAAGACGCAGGCGGCGCTGCTCGAGGCGATGGCCGAGGGTCAGGTGAGCATCGACGGCGAAACGCACCAGTTGCCAAAGCCTTTCATCGTGCTGGCGACCGACAATCCGATCGAGTACGAGGGCACCTACCCGCTGCCGGAGGCGCAGCTCGACCGGTTCGCGATCCGCCTGGAGCTGCGCTACCTCTCCGAGCGCGACGAGACGGCGATGCTGCGCCGGCGCCTCGAGCGCGGGTCGGTCGAGCCGGCCGTCAACCAGGTCGTGGATGCGCACGACCTGCTCGCGATGCGCGAATCGGTCGAGCAGGTGACCGTGCACGAAGACGTTTTGCACTACGTCGTTTCGCTGGCCAACGCCACGAGGCACCATCCGCAGGTCGCCGTCGGCGCCAGCCCCCGCGCCGAACTCGACCTGGTGCAACTGGCCCGCGCCCGTGCGCTGTTGCTCGGCCGGGACTATGTGATCCCCGAAGACGTCAAGGCGCTCGCCGTGCCGGCCGTCGCGCACCGGATCACCCTGCGCCCGGAGATGTGGGTGCGCAAGATCCAAGGCGCCGACGTCGTCGGGGAGCTGCTGCGCCGCCTGCCGGTGCCCCGAACCGGCGAGGGCCACGGGAGCGGATGACAGCGGTGTGACCGGACGTGAGGCCGAATTCCGCTGGCGCGCATCGAACTTGACGCGGGCCGTCGCGACCTGCGCGGGCTTGGTGCTGGCCGTCGCGGTGATCACCGCGCGATGGCAGTTGATCGCCTTCGCTGCGCCCCTGCTCGGCGTGCTCTGCTCGGTCAGCTGGCAACGCCCCGTGCCGACCATTCGCGTACACGGCGATCCCGATGCGCAGCGGTGCTTCGAGAACGACCGCGCGCGGCTGCGCCTCTGGATGACGGAAGAGGGCGGGGCGACCGGGTTTTCGGCGGTCGAGGTCACGGTTCCGGCCGTCGAGGGGATGCAGCTCGAAATCCTGGACCCGGCTTCGACGCACGCCAAGACGGTTGTGGCCACGGCGCAGCGGTGGGGCCGGTACTTCATCCGGGCCCGGGTGGACGCGCTCGCGCGCGGTGGGTTGCTGTCGGGGACGGCCACCGTGGACGCCGCCGAGGTCATCGTGTTTCCCCTGACGCCCCCGCAGTCGACGCCCATCCCGCAGACCGAGCTGCTCGACCGGCTGGGCGCGCACCTGACCCGGCATGTCGGCCCCGGCGTCGAGTACGCCGACATTCGTGCCTACGTGCCCGGAGACCAACTGCGCGCGGTGAATTGGCCGGTGAGCGCGCGGCGCGGCCAGTTGCACGTCACGCAGCGCCTCACCGACCGCGCCGCCGACGTGGTGGTGCTGATCGACACGTATCGGCAACCGGCCGGTCCGGCAACCGAGGCCACCGAGCGCGTCGTCCGCGGTGCCGCGCAGGTCGTGCAGACCGCGTTGCGGCACGGCGACCGCGCCGGGATCGTCGCCCTTGGCGGCAACCACCCGCGCTGGCTGGGCGCCGACATCGGGCAGCGCCAGTTCTATCGCGTGCTCGACACGGTGCTCGCTGCCGGCGACCGATTCGAGGGCACGACGGGGACTTTGGCGCCGCGGGCGGCGATGCCCGCGGGTGCGATCGTCATCGCGTTCTCCACGCTGCTCGACACCGAGTTCGCGCTCGCGTTGATCGATCTGCGCAGGCGCGGCCACCTCGTCATCGCCGTCGACGTCCTCGACAGCTCGCCGTTCGAGGCCCACCAGGATCCCCTGGTGGACCGGATGTGGTCGCTGCAGCGCTCCGCCATGTATCGCGACATGGCCACCGTCGGCGTCGACATCGTGTCGTGGCAAGGGGACAGCGGGCTGGAGCAGTCCATGGGTGTGCTACCGGACCGCCGCCGGCGGGTGCGGGGGCGGCTGCGTGGCTAGCGACCGCGGGACGGCACTGCCGCGGCTCTGGGCCCCGGTGTTCTCCGTCGTGTTCGGGCTGCTGATGGTGGGCCTGGCCGCCGACGGCTCGCACGAACCCGCGGTGGCCGGCTGGGCGGCGGCGCTGGGTGCGGTGGTGGCGGGAACGGTGTTTCGCCCCGCGGCGACGCTTGCCGTGCTGCTGTCGGTGCTCACCATCGTGCTGTCCGAACCGTCGCCCGTGTTCGTCGCGCTCTCCGGGCTGTGCGCCGCCGGGTACCTGGTCTGCCGGCACGCGGCCGGCGCCGGGGCCGGGGCGGTGCTGGGGAGCGTGCCGACCGTCGTCGGCGCCGTCGGATTCACCGTCGCGGGGTGGGTCGCGGCGTCCTCCCCGCTGCAGTTGCCGTGGTTGCCGTTGGTCGCGCCGCTGGTGGCGCTGGCCGCCTACGTGCTGGCCGTGCGCCCGTTCCTGAGCTGATGTCAGTGCAGCAGCTGGGCGGCGTGGTCGGCCAGGTCGAGCAGCGGCTGCGGGAAAATGCCCAGAAGCACTGTGACCAAGGCGCACACCGCGATCGCGGCCTTGCTCAGAATGCCGGGCTCAACCACGTGGGGGGTGTCGTCGGTCGCCTCGGTGAAGAACATCGACACGATCACCCGCACGTAGAAGTAGGCGGCGATCCCGCTCGCGACCACACCGATGATCACCAGGGGCGCCGCGCCGCCCTGCGCCGCGGCCTTGAAAACCGCGAGCTTGCTGACGAAACCGCTCGTCAGCGGGATGCCGGCGAAGGCCAGCAGGAACATCGAAAACATCACGCCCACAATGGGTGAGCGCTGCCCGAGCCCCGCCCAATGGGACAGCGTGGCGTCCTCGACGCCGTCAGCATCGCGAATCAGGCTCACGATGGCGAACGCGCCGACGGTGCTGAAGCTGTAGGCGAGCAGGTAGAACAGCGTGGACGACAGCCCCGCCTGGTTGTCGGCGATGACGCCGGTGAGGATGAACCCGACGTGGGCGACCGACGAGTACGCCAGCATGCGCTTGACGTCGGTCTGGTTCACCGCGGTGATGGTGCCCACCGCCATGGTCAGAATCGAGATCGTCCACAGCACCGGCCGCCATTGATCGTGCAGCGGCGGCAGCGCGACATAGACCACCCGCAGCAGCGCGCCGAAGGCTGCGACCTTGGTGGCCGCGGCCATGAACCCGGTGATCGGGGTGGGGGCGCCCTGGTAGACGTCCGGGATCCACGAATGGAACGGGACCGCACCCACTTTGAACAGCAGGCCGACCGACAGCAGGGCCACGCCGACCAGCGCCATCGACGTGTCTCCGTGCGCCGCCAGCGCGTCGCGGATGCCGGTCAGCAGCAGCGTGCCGGTCGCGCCGTACAGCAGCGCCACGCCGTACAGGAAGAACGCCGAGGAGAACGCGCCCAGCAGGAAGTACTTCATCGCCGCTTCCTGCGACAGCAGCCGCCGATGCCGGGCCAGGCCGCACATCAGGTACAGCGGCAGCGAAAGAACCTCGAGCGCAACGAACATCGTCAGCAGGTCGTTGGAGGCGGGGAAGACCATCATGCCGCCGACCGACAGCATGGCCAGGGGGAACAGCTCCGTCTGCGCGGCCCCGGCCCGTTCGGCGTCACGCTCGGCGTCGCTGCCGGGCACGGCGGACGCCTGCGGGGTGAAGGAGTCCAGGCCGGCCGATCCGGCGGCGCCGACCCCCGCGGCGACCTTGCTCTGGGCCTTGGTCTGCGTGCGTTCGGCCATGAAGATGACGGCCAGCACCGCGACCAGCAGCACGGTGCCCTGCAGGTACAGAGTCGGCCGGTCGATGGCCATCGCCCCCAGCACGGCCGCCTGGCCGGAGGCCGGCAGCGACTCGGCCACCTCCACGGTCGCCACGAATGCCGCGACGAGGCCGGCCAGGGCGAGCGTCACCTGGGCGACGTAGCGAATTCGCCTGGGCAGGAACGCTTCCGCGAGGACGCCGACGACCGCGACGCCGAAGACGATGAGCGTCGGGCAGAGCAGGAAGTACTCGATGCTGGGGGTGGGAAGGGTCATTGGCGCGGTCCTTCGGCTGTCCGGGGTACGCGGTTGACTGCCGGCACGCTCGGCGCGGGATCGTGCTGACCGATGGTGGTCATGGTGTTCTCGACGGCGGGGTTGATGATGTCCAGCACCGGCTTGGGGTAGACGCCGAGAACGAGCAACAGTGCGATCAACGGTGCGACCACCAGCAATTCGCGGGCTCGCAGGTCACCGATCTTCTCGTTGCCGGTGGCCACCGGTCCGGTCATCACGCGCTGGTAGAGCCACAGCATGTAGATGGCGGACAGCACCAGCGCGGTGACACCGAACGCGGCGGCCAGCCAGTAACGGTTGAAAGTGCCCAGCAGGACCAGGAATTCGCTGATGAACGGCGCCAGGCCGGGCAGCGACAGGGTGGCCATGGCCGAGACCAGGAACGTCCCCGCCAGGACGGGCGCCACCTTCTGCACGCCGCCGTAATCGGCGATCGCCCGGCTGCCGTGCCGGGATATCAGGAATCCCGCGATCAGGAACACCGCCGCCGTGGACAGGCCGTGGTTGAGCATGTACAGCGTCGACCCGCTCTGGCCCTGGGTCGTCATCACGAAGATGCCCAGGATGATGAAGCCGAAGTGCGAGATGGAGGTGTAGGCGATCAGCCGCATGATGTCGGTCTGCCCGATCGCCACGACCGCCCCGTAGATGACGCCGATGACGGCCAGCACGACGATCAGGGGGCGGAAATACGTTGAGGCGCCGGGGAAGAGCTGCAGGCAGTAGCGCAGCATGCCGAAGGTGCCGACCTTGTCCATCACCGCCATCATCAGCACCGCGGTCGCCGGGGTGGCCTCCACCGCGGCGTCGGGCAGCCAGCGGTGGAACGGCCACAGCGGCGCCTTGATCGCGAACGCGAACATGAAGCCCAAGAACAGCGCCTTGAACACCGCGGAGTCGGCGCCGTAGCGACCGGAGGCGACGCCGGCGACGATCTCGCGGAAGTCGAACGTGCCCGAACCGTGCTGCGCGGTGACGACGTAGAGCCCGATCACCGCGGCCAGCATGATCAGCCCGCCGAACAGGTTGTACAGCAAGAACTTCACCGCGGCGCGTGACCTGCCCGTCCCGCCGCCGAAGCCGCCGATCAGAAAGTACATCGGGATGAGCATGGCCTCGAAGAACACGTAGAACAGCAGCACGTCCAGCGCCACCACCGAGACCAGCACCATCGACTCGATCGCCAGCGTCAGCGCGACGTAGGCGTGCACACTGCGTGACGATCGCAAGGTCGGCGAAGCCGGGCGAAGCGGGTCGTCACCATTTTCGTGGTTGCGTTCTTCGCCACCGTCGTTCCAGCCGGCCACCTGCAGCACCGGGATCAGCACGGCGGTCAGCAGCACCAGGACCACCGCGATGCCGTCCACGCCGAGGGAGTAGGTGGCGCCGAAGGCCGGTATCCAGGAATGGCTTTCGACGAACTGGTAAGTGCTGCCGCCGGTCTTGAAGCCAACGGTGACGACGACCGCGATCGCCAGCGTCGCGACGCCGAAGACCAGGCCCGTCCACTTGGCGAGCCCGCGCAGCCCGGGCGGCAGCAGGATCACGAGCACCGAGCCCGCCAGCGGCACCAGCCACAGGATGCTCAGCCAGGGAATGCCATTCACCACAGTTTCACCGCCAGGATCAGCGCGACCACCAGGACCGCGCCCGTCAGCATCGACAATGCGTAGTTGCGGGCGAAGCCGGTTTGCAGCCCCCGCAAGCGATTCGAAGTGCGGCTCACCAGCGCGGCCAGCGCGTTGACCGAGCCGTCCACGCCCGCGTTGTCGACGTCGACGAGCGCTTGGGTCAGCTCGGCACCGGGGCGCATGAACACCTCCTCGTTGAAGGCGTCGCCGTAGAAGTCCCTGCGGGCGGCCGTCGTGACCGGTGACACCGAAAGCGGGGCCACCCTCGGGATCTCCGCGGTGGCGTACAGCCGGTAGGCGACCGCGATCCCGATGGCGACGACGCCCAGCGCCAGGGCGGTGCTCACCCAGGCGGGGAACGCATGCGTCACCTCTTCGTGTTTCCCGACCACCGGCTCGAGCCAGCGCTGCAGGGTGCCGCCCCACGCCAGCAGCCCACCGGAGAACACCGAGCCGAAGGCGAGCAGGATCATCGGCCAGGTCATCAGGCTGGGCGCCTCGTGGGGATGCGCACCAGGCGCCCAACGCTTCCGGCCGAAAAAGGTCATCAGCATCACGCGCGTCATGTAGAACGCGGTGACACCCGCGCCCAGCAGCGCGGCCCCGCCCAGCACGTAGCCGCGGACGCCGCCCGCGCCCAGCGCGGCCTCGATGATGGCGTCCTTGGAGAAGAAGCCCGCGAACGGCGGCACGCCGATGATGGCGAGATACCCCAGGCCGAAGGTGGCGAAGGTGATCGGGAGCGCGGCGCGCAGGCCGCCGTAGCGGCGCATGTCCTGTTCCTCGTGCATCGCGTGGATCACCGCGCCGGAGCCGAGGAACAGCCCGGCCTTGAAGAAGCCGTGGGTGAGCAGATGCATGATCGCGAACGCGTAGCCGGCCGGGCCCAGCCCGGCGGCCAGCACCATGTAACCGATCTGGCTCATCGTCGACGCCGCCAGCGCGCGCTTGATGTCGTCCTTGGCGCAGCCGATGAACGCGCCGAGCAGCAACGTGACGGCACCGACGACGACCACGGCGGTCTGCGCGTCGGGGGCCAGGTTGTACAGCGGGTTGGACCGCACGATGAGGTACACGCCGGCGGTCACCATGGTGGCGGCGTGGATCAGCGCGGACACCGGGGTGGGGCCCTCCATGGCGTCACCCAACCAGGCCTGCAGCGGCACCTGCGCGGACTTGGCGCACGCGCCCAGCAACAGCAGCAGCCCCATGGCCGTCAGCGCGCCCCGGCCGGCGGCGGGCGCTCCGGCGAACACCCCGGCATAGGAGAGCGTCCCGAAGGTGCTGAACATCAGGAACATTCCCAGGGCCAGTCCCGCGTCCCCGACGCGGTTCATCACGAACGCCTTCTTGGCCGCCGTGGCCGCCGTGGGCTTGTGGTACCAGAACCCGATCAGCAGGTAGGACGCCAGGCCGACGCCTTCCCAGCCGACGTAGAGCACCACGTAGTTGTCGGCGACCACCAGCAGCAGCATCGAGGCCAGAAACAGGTTGAGGTAGCCGAAAAACCTTCGGCGGTCCGGGTCTTCGGCCATGTACGCGACCGAATAGATGTGGATCAGCGACCCGACCCCGGAGATCAGCAGCACGAAACACACCGACAGCTGGTCGATCTGCAGGCCGAGGTCCACCTGCAGTTGGCCGACGGGGATCCAGGTGAACACCGTCTGGTGGATGACCCGGTCGTCCGCGGTGCGGCCGAGCAGCTCGTTCAGCAGGCTCAGGCCCACGCCGAACGTCGCGAGGGCGGTGGCGCAACCCAGCCAGTGGCCCCACGCATCGGTGCGTCGCCCGCCGAACAGCAGTATCGCGGCACCCGCCAGCGGCAGGGCCACCAGCAGCCAGGTGTAGTGAGTCATGTTGGCCCCATATTGGCGATGTCAGCCTTTGAGTAGGTTCGCGTCGTCGACCGAGGCGGATTTGCGAGCACGGAAAATCGTCATGATGATCGCCAGGCCGACGACGACCTCGCACGCGGCCACCACCATCGTGAAGAACGCGATCATCTGCCCGTCCAGGTGCCCGTGCATCCGCGCGAACGTGACGAATGCCAGGTTGACCGCGTTCAACATCAGCTCGACGCACATGAACATCACGATGGCGTTGCGCCGCAGCAGCACACCGGACGCCCCGATGGTGAACAGCAGGGCCGAAAGGTAAAGGTAATTGGCCGGATTCATGACGCACCGCCTTGTGACAGACTCGGGCTCGCCTGGCGGGAGGGGGTCTGTTTGCCGTCGGCGCCGCGGCTGCGCAGGATCGCCGGCACCGAAAGGTCCGAATACGAGCCGTCCGGCAGCAGCGCGGCCACGTCGACGGCGTTGTGGCGCGCGTACACACCGGGGCTGGGCATCGGGGTCGGGTGTCCGCCCGGCTGGAACCGCTCCTGCGCGAGCTCCCGTTGCGTCTTGCGGCGTTCGAAGCGCTCGCGGTGCGCCAGCACCATCGCCCCGATGGCCGCGGTGATCAGCAGGGCGCTGGTGAGTTCGAACGCCCAGACGTAGCGGGAGAAGATCAGCGCCGCAAGGCCTTCGACGTTGCCGTTGGCGTTGGCGGTGGTCAGTCCCGCGAAGCCGCCGGTCGCGCCGGTGCCGATGGCGGCGATCAGCAGGACGCCGAATCCGACACCGGCGAGCACCGCGGCGATGCGCTGCCCGTGCAGCGTCTCCTTCAGGGATTCCGCGGAGTCCACGCCGATCAGCATCAACACGAACAAGAACAGCATCATCACCGCGCCGGTGTAGACCACGACTTGGACGACACCCAGAAACAGCGCGTCCTGGATCATGTAGAACACCGCGAGGATGATCATCGTCATCGCCAGGAACATGGCCGAGTACACGGCGTTGACCGCCAGCACCACCCCGATCGCTCCGATCAGCGCCAGCGCGCCCAGCACCCAGAACGCCACCGCTTCGCCGGTGGAGGTGCGGACGATGGTGTCGGAAGCCAGGTTTGCCGCCAGGAGCTGGCCCGTCGCCCCGGTCACCGGGAGTCTCCGGCCTTCTGGCTCTCCCGCAGGCCGTCGGCTGTGACATTGCCCAGGTAGTAATCCTTGTCGGTGGCGCCGGGTGTCCGGGGGTGCGGCGGCGCGGTCATCTCGGGCTGCAGGGGCGCGAGCAGCCGATCTTTCTCGTAGATCAGGTCGGCGCGGTTGTCGTCGGCCAACTCGTAGTCGTTGGTCATGGTCAGCGCCCGGGTCGGGCAGGCCTCGATGCACAGGCCGCAGCCGATGCAGCGCAGGTAGTTGATCTGATAGACCCGGCCGTAGCGTTCACCCGGCGAGTACCGCAGGTCCTCGGTGTTGTCCGCGCCCTCGACGTAGATCGCGTCGGCCGGGCAGGCCCAGGCGCACAGCTCGCACCCGATGCATTTCTCCAGGCCGTCCGGGTAGCGGTTGAGCTGGTGGCGGCCGTGGTAGCGCGGCGCGACCGGGCCCGGCTTCTCCGGATACTCCTCGGTGACCCTCTTTTTGAACATCGCCGCGAACGTCACGCCGAATCCGGCGACGGCGTCCAGGAATTTAGCCACGTACGTTCTCCTTACTCGCAGCCGCCAGGGACTTCATCGGCAGCGGCGGTGTCGGGAATGCCGGTGCGGCGTTCTCCAGCCCCGGCAATTGTTTCGACTGGTGGCGGAGTTGTTTCTCCAGCGCGCGGATGCCGGGCGTGCTGAACGGTTTTCGCAGTAGCAACACCAGCGCTGTGGCGAACACGATGCTGCTGACCACCAGGATCGGGGTCCAGTGCGCGTAGCCCTGGTTCTGCAGCGTGCGGATCACCGCCGCGATCAACACCCAGACCAGCGAGGCGGGGATCAGCAGCTTCCAGCCCAGCGCCATGAACTGGTCGTAGCGCAGCCGGGGCAGGCTGGCCCGCAACCACATATAGATGAACAGGAAGGTCCACATCTTGGCGGTGAACCACAGCACCGGCCACCAACCGGTGTTGGCGCCCGCCCACATGTTGAGCGGCCAGGGGGCATGCCAGCCGCCGAAGAACAGGACCGTCGCCAGCGACGACACCGTCATCATGTTGACGTACTCGGCCAGCATGAACATCGCGAACTTCAGCGACGAGTACTCGGTGTGGAACCCCGCGACCAGCTCGCCCTCGGCTTCGGGCAGATCGAATGGCGCGCGGTTGGTTTCGCCCACCATCGAGATCAGGTAGATCACGAACGACGGCAGCAGCAGGAACACGTACCAGACCCGGTCCTGGGCGGCGACGATCTGCGACGTCGACATGGTGCCGGCGTAGAGGAACACCGCCGCGAACGACAGCCCCATCGCCACCTCGTAGGAGATGACCTGCGCGGTGGAGCGGACGCCGCCCAGCAGCGGGTAGGTGGACCCGGACGCCCAGCCGCCCAGCACGATGCCGTAAACCCCGATCGCCGAGAGCCCCAGGATGAACAGGACCGCGACCGGAAGGTCGGTGAGCTGAAGCGGTGTGCGGTGGCCGAACACCGACACCACCGGGCCGAACGGGATGAAGGCGAAGGCGGTGAACGCGGGAATGGTGGAGATCACCGGGGCCGCGAAGTAGACGAACTTGTCGACGCCGCCCGGGGTGATGGTCTCTTTGAGCGCCAACTTGATCCCGTCGGCCAGGCTCTGCAGCGCGCCCCACGGTCCCGCCCGGTTGGGCCCCGGCCGCCGCTGCATCCAGCCGAGGATCTTGCGTTCGAGCAGGATCGCGACCAGCACGTTGAGCATCAGGAACACGAAGATGGCGAGCGCCTTGCCCAGCACCAGCCACCAGGTGTCGTGTCCGAAGGCGGTCAGACCGGTCATGAGGCGACTCCGATTTGCACTGTGCTGCCCAGCGTTACGCCCAGCCGCCGGTGCACGGCCGAACCCGGCGAGTTCAGCGGAAGCCACACCACCCGGTCGGGCATGTCGGTGATCACCAGCGGCAGGCTGATCGATCCGCGCGGCGTGCTGACGGTGACCGCGTCGCCGTCGGCGGCACCGATCTCGGCCGCCGTGCCCGGTGACAGCCGCACCACGGGCTTGCGCGCGGTCCCGGCCAGATGCGGCTCGCCGTCCTGCATCCGGCCGTTGTCCAGCAGCATCCGCCAGCCGGCCAGCACCGCCTCCCCAGCACCCGGCTGGGCCGGCTGCGGGGTCGCGACCGCGGGCCCGGCGGCCCAGCCGCCGTCCCAGGTGCCCAGCGAGGACAGTTCGGCGCGGGCCGCCTCGGCGGTCGACAGCCCCAGGTAGACGCCCATCTCGTCGGCCAGCGCGTCGAGCACCTGATGGTCGGATTGGCCGGCCTGCTGGGTGCTGCCGTGCAGCGCCGGCCCGAACGGGCGGTAGCGGCCCTCCCAGTTGACGAAGGCTCCGGCCTTCTGTGTCGTCGGCGCGACCGGGAACACCACGTCGGCGCGCTCGGTCACGGCGCTGTGCCGCAGCTCCAGGCTGACCACGAAGCCCGCGGCATCGAGCGCGGCCAGCACGGCTTCGGGGTCCGCGAAGTCGTCGGGTTCGACACCGCCGACCAGCAGGGCGCCCAGCGTGCCGTCGGTCGCGGCGGCCAGGATGCCGTCCACGTCCCGCCCGGCGCCCGAGGGCAGTTCGGACACGTGCCACGCCGCGGCGATCTGCGCGCGGGCGGTCTCGTCGTCGAGCGGGCGGCCGCCCGGCAGCAGCGCGGGCAGCGCGCCGGCCTCCAGCGCGCCGCGCTCGCCGGCCCGGCGCGGCACCCACGCCAGCCGCGCCCCGGTGGCGTCGGCCAGCCGGGCGGCGGCGGACAACCCGCCGGGCGCCGTGGCCAGCCGTTCGCCGACCATGATGACGGCGCCGGCGGTGGACAGCAGCTCTCCCACCTCACCGGTGGCCAGCCCGTCCAGCGCGGCCGCCTCGGCCCCCGGGGCGGTGGCGATGAGCCGTCCGGACATCTTCTCCAGCGCCCGGGTGGCGAACGGCGCGACCGCGTACACCGGTAGCCCGTGCTTGCGCGCGGCCTTGCGCAGCCGCAGGAACACGATGGGCGACTCGTCTTCCGGTTCGAAGCCGACGAGCAGCACCACCGGCGCCGACTCCAGATCCGCGTAGCTGACGTCACGCCGGCCGGCGATCCGCGAGGCCAGGAAATCGGCCTCCTCGGCCGAATTCGGGCGGGCGCGGAAGTCGATATCGTTGCTGTCCAACACGATTCGCGCGAACTTGGAGTAGGCGTAGGCGTCTTCCAGGGTGGCGCGGCCGCCGACCAGCACACCCGTGCGCCCGCGGGCGGCCTCGAGGCCCCGGATCGCCGTCGCCATCGCGTGCGACCACGAGGCGGGCACCAGCGAACCGTCGGCGTCGCGGATCAGGGGAGTGCTGACGACGTCCGGCTGCGTCGCGTAGCTGAACGCCCACCGGCCCTTGTCACAGTTCCACTCCTCGTTGACCTCGGGGTCGTCGCCGGCCAGCCGGCGCAGCACCTTGCCGCGGCGGTGGTCGGTGCGCTGGGCGCACCCCGACGCGCAGTGCTCGCACACGCTGGGGCTGGACACCAGGTCGAAGGGCCGGGCCCGGAAGCGGTAGGCGGTTCCGGTCAGCGCGCCCACCGGGCAGATCTGCACGGTGTTGCCCGAAAAGTACGAGTCGAACGGCTCATCGGCGTAGATGCCGACCTGCTGCAGGGCGCCGCGCTCCTGCATGTCGATGAAGATGTCCCCGGCGATCTGCTCGGAGAACCGCGTGCAGCGGGCGCACAGGATGCAGCGCTCACGATCCAGCAGCACCTGGGCGGAGATGTTGATCGGCTTGGCGAAGGTGCGCTTGACATCGGTGAAGCGAGAATCGGCACGGCCGTTGGACATCGCCTGGTTCTGCAGCGGGCATTCGCCGCCCTTGTCGCACATCGGGCAGTCCAGCGGGTGGTTGATGAGCAACAGCTCCATCACGCCGTGCTGGGCCTTGTCGGCGGCCTCCGACGTGAGCTGGGTGCGCACGACCATGTCGTCGGTGGCGACGGTGGTGCACGACGCCATCGGCTTGCGCTGCCCTTCGACCTCGACCAGGCACTGCCGGCACGCGCCGACCGGCTCGAGCAGTGGGTGGTCGCAGAACCGGGGGATCTGGACGCCCATCAACTCGGCCGCGCGGATCACCAAAGTCCCCTTGGGAACGCTGATCTCGTTGCCGTCGATGGTCAGCGTCACCATGTCCGGCGGACGCACCTCGCCGTCCTTGGGGTCGCCGGTCTCGGTCTTGGCCGCACTAGTCACGAGCGTGTCATGCCTTTCCGTTGGGCGTCAGCATGGAGTCTCGGGGGTCGAACGGGCACCCACCGTCTTCGACGTGAGCCACGTATTCGTCGCGGAAGTACTTGATCGACGACATCACCGGGCTGGCGGCCCCATCTCCCAACGCGCAGAACGCCTTTCCCAGAATCGAATCCGAGATGTCCAACAGCTTGTCGATGTCCTCTTTGGTGCCCTTGCCGCTTTCCAGCCGCTCGTAGATCTGATCCAGCCAGAAGGTGCCCTCCCGGCAGGGCGTGCACTTGCCGCACGATTCGTGCTTGTAGAAGTACGTCCAGCGCTGCACCGCGCGCACCACGCAGGTGGTCTCGTCGAAGATCTCCAGCGCCTTGGTGCCCAGCATCGACCCGACCCCGCCGACACCCTCGTAGTCCAGCGGAACGTCGAGGTGCTCGTCGGTGAGCAGGGGGGTGGACGACCCGCCGGGCGTCCAGAACTTGAGCCGGTGCCCGGCCCGCACCCCGCCGGCGTAGGCCAGCAGCTCGCGCAGCGTGATACCCAGCGGGGCCTCGTACTGGCCGGGCCTGGCGACGTGCCCGGACAGCGAATACAGCGTGAAGCCGGGGGATTTCTCGCTGCCCATCGACCGGAACCACTCGACGCCGTTGAGGATGATGGACGGCACGCTGGCGATCGTCTCGACGTTGTTGATCACCGTCGGGCAGCCGTAGAGCCCGGCCACCGCGGGGAACGGCGGCCGCAGCCGCGGCTGGCCGCGACGGCCTTCCAGCGAATCCAGCAGCGCCGTCTCCTCGCCGCAGATGTACGCGCCGGCGCCCGCGTGCACCACCAGCTCCAGGTCGAAGCCCGAGCCGTTGATGTCGCGGCCCAGGTATCCGGCCGCGTAGGCCTCGGCCACCGCGTTCTGCAGGCGGCGCAGCACCGGCAGCACTTCACCGCGCACGTAGATGAACGCGTGACTGGCCCGGATCGCATAGGCGGCGATGATGACGCCCTCGATCAGGACGTGCGGCGTCGCCAGCATCAGCGGAATGTCTTTGCACGTACCGGGTTCCGACTCGTCAGCGTTGACCACCAGGTAGTGCGGCTTGGCGGCCGCGCCGGTGTCGCCCTGCGGGATGAACGACCACTTCGTCCCGGTGGAGAAGCCCGCGCCGCCGCGCCCCCGCAGGCCGGAGTCCTTGACGGTGGCGATCACGTCGTCGGGCGCCATGCCCAGCGCCTTCTTCATCGCCTCGTAGCCGTCGTGGCGCCGGTAGGTCTCCAGCGTCCACGACTGCGGGTCGTCCCAGAATCGGCTGATGACCGGGGTCAGCGGCGTGGCCTGTGAGCTGGTCATGACCGGCTCGCCGGGGGAGTGGGGGCGGTCATGCCGTGCTCTTTGGCGACCTTCAGGCCCGCCAGGGTGGCCTCGCCCGCGCCGCCTTGGCCCTGGTCGGGGCGCTGGTCGGGCAGGCCGGCCAGGATGCGCGACGTCTCGCGGAAGGCGCACAGCGGGGCGCCACGGGTGGGCGGTTTGGGCTCCCCGGAACGCAGCGAGTCGACGAGCTCGCGCGCCGACTCCGGCGTCTGGTTGTCGAAGAACTCCCAGTTGACCATCACCACCGGCGCGTAATCGCACGCGGCGTTGCACTCGATGTGTTGCAGGGTGACCGAGCCGTCGGGTGTGGTCTCGTCGTTGCCGATACCGAGGTGTTCCTTGAGGGTGTCGAAGATGGCGTCGCCGCCCATGACGGCGCACAGCGTGTTGGTGCACACCCCGACCAGGTAGTCGCCGGTGGGTCCGCGGCGATACATCGTGTAGAAGCTCGCCACCGCGGACACCTCGGCGCCGGTCAAACCCAGCTGCTCGCCGCAGAATTCGAGCCCGGCGGGGGTGAGGTAGGAGTCCTCGGCCTGCACCAGGTGCAGCAACGGCAGCAGCGCCGAACGCTTGTTGGGGTAGCGGCCCATGATCTCCTTGGCGTCCACCTCGAGCCGCGCCCGCACCTCCGGCGAATACGTCTGCGGCGCACCCTCGGTGACGAACGCGTTGGGTTCCTCGGGCGGCGGACCGAGCCGGACGAAGACCGGCTGGCCCTGCGGGCCGGTCACCGGTCCACCCCGCCCATGACCGGGTCGATGCTGGCGACCGCGGTGATCAGGTCGGCCACCATGCCGCCCTCGCACATCGCGGCCACCGACTGCAGGTTGGTGAACGACGGGTCCCGGTAGTGCACCCGGTAGGGGCGGGTACCGCCGTCGCTCACCATGTGCACGCCAAGCTCACCGCGCGGCGACTCCACCGCGGTGTACACCTGGCCCGCGGGAACCCTGATGCCCTCGGTGACCAGCTTGAAGTGGTGGATCAAGGCCTCCATCGAGCCGCCCATGATCTTGGCGATGTGCTCCGGTGAGTTGCCCATGCCGTCCGGGCCCACCTTCAAATCGGCCGGCCAGGCGATCTTGCGGTCGGAGACCATGATCGGGCCCGGCTTCAGCTTGTCCAGACACTGCTCAACGATCTTGATCGACTCCCACATCTCGTTGACGCGAATCATGTAGCGCCCGTAAGCATCACACGTGTCGGCGGTCATCACGTCGAATTCGTAGTTTTCATATCCGCAGTACGGTTCGCTCTTGCGCAGATCGTGGGGCAACCCGGTGGCGCGCAGGATGGGGCCGGTGATGCCCAGCGCCATGCAGCCGGTCAGATCGAGGTAACCGATGTCCTGGGTGCGGGCCTTCCAGATGGCGTTCTCGTTGAGCAGATCGCCCATTTCGCGCAACACCTCGCGCAGCGGCTTGAGGGCTTCGGCGATGTCGTTCTCCGCGCCCGGCGGCAGGTCTTGGGCGACGCCCCCCGGCCGGATGTAGGCGCTGTTCATCCGCAATCCGGAGATCTTCTCGAACAGGGTCAGGACGATCTCGCGGCCGCGGAACCCGACGAACATCGGCGTCATGGCGCCCAGTTCCATGCCGCCGGTGGCCAGCGCGACCAGATGCGACGAGATCCGGTTGAGCTCCATCATCATCACCCGGATGACGTTGACCCGCTCCGGGATCTGGTCGGTGATGCCTAGCAGTTTCTCCACGCCCAGGCAGTACGCGGTCTCGTTGAAAAACGGTGACAGGTAATCCATTCGGGTGACGAAGGTGACGCCCTGGGTCCAGTACCGGTATTCCAGGTTCTTCTCGATCCCGGTGTGCAGGTAGCCGATTCCGCAGCGCACCTCGGTGACCGTTTCGCCCTCGATCTCGAGGATCAGCCGCAGCACCCCGTGAGTTGACGGGTGCTGGGGACCCATGTTGACGACGATCCGTTCGCCGGGGTCGGCGTTGCGGGCGGCGTCGACGATCTGGTCCCAGTCCTGGCCGCCGGCGACCAACACGGTCTCGGGCCCTTCCGAGGCGCCGCCGTTGTGCGTCGAATCGGTGATTGTGCTCATCAGTTGTACGCTCTCCGCTCGTCGGGCGGGGGTATCTGCGCTCCCTTGTACTCCACCGGGATGCCGCCCAGGGGATAGTCCTTGCGCTGCGGGTGGCCGTGCCAGTCGTCGGGCATCTCGATGCGGGTCAGCGACGGGTGTCCGTCGAAGATGATGCCGAAGAAGTCGTAGGTTTCGCGCTCGTGCCAGTCGCACGTCGGGTAGACGCCGAACAGCGACGGGATGTGCGGATCACCGTCCGGCGCAGCAACTTCCAGCCGGACACGGCGGTTGTGGGTGATCGACTGCAGCGGGTACACCGCGTGCAGTTCGCGCCCTGTCTCGTTGGGGTAGTGCACCCCGCTGACGCCCAGGCACATCTCGAACCGCAGCTCCGGTTCGTCGCGGAGGCGCTGGGCGACGGCCACCAGCTTCTCGCGGCGAACGTGCAGTGTCAGTTCGTCACGGTAAACCACGACTTTCTCTACCGCGTCGGAGAATTCGACACCGCTGCCCTGCAGCGCCCCGGCCAACCGGTCCACCACGTCGTCGAAGTAGCCGCCGTAGGGCCGGGGGCTGCTGCCCGGGAGGGTGATCGGCCGCACCAGCCGGCCGTAGCCGCTGGTGTCGCCGGAATCGGAGATGCCGAACATGCCGCGGCGCACGCCGATCACCTCGCCGTCGGCGGGAGGTGCCCCCACGCCGTCGGCGCGGGCCGGGCCCCCGCCTTCGGTTGTCGCTTCCTTCGGGTCGTGGTTCGGCGAGCTCATCGCAGCAGCCCGCGCATCTCGATCGTCGGCCGGGCCGACAGCGCCGCCTGCTCGGCTTCGGCGATGGCGGTCTCCCGGTTGACGCCCAGCGGCATCTCTTGAATCTTCTCGTGCAGCTTGAGGATTGCGTACAGCAGCATCTCCGGCCGGGGCGGGCAGCCGGGCAGGTAGATGTCCACCGGGACCACGTGGTCCACGCCCTGCACGATCGCGTAGTTGTTGAACATGCCGCCGGACGAGGCGCAGACGCCCATGGCGAGCACCCACTTGGGTTCGGCCATCTGGTCGTAGATCTGCCGCAGCACCGGCGCCATCTTCTGGCTCACCCGCCCGGCCACGATCATCAGGTCGGCCTGTCGCGGCGTCGCCGAGAACCGCTCCATGCCGAACCGGGCGATGTCGAATCTTGGCCCGGCGGTTGCCATCATCTCGATGGCGCAGCAGGCCAGCCCGAACGTCGCCGGCCACAAGGAGTTCTTGCGGACATAGCCGGCCACCTTCTCGACCGTCGACAGCAGAATCCCACCGGGCAGCTGTTCCTCGAGACCCACGTCTACCTCAATCCCACGTCAGGCCGCCGCGGCGCCACACATAGGCGTACGCCACGAAGACCGTGAGCATGAACACCACCATCTCGACCAACGCGAACGTTCCCAGCGCGTCGTAACTGACCGCCCAGGGATACAAGAACACGATTTCGATGTCGAAGACGATAAAAAGCATTGCGGTCAGGTAATACTTCACCGGGAACCGCTGGCCGGGCGTCGCATGCGGGCCACTGACCGACGTTTCGGTGGGCTCGATGCCGCATTCGTAGGGGGCCATCTTCGACTTGTTGTAACGCGACGGGCCGGCCAGGCTCGCGATCACCACCGACCCCACGGCGAAGGCCGCGGCGATCGCTCCGAGCACCAGGATGGGTATGTAGACGTTCAACTCGCTCCAAGATCTCCTCGTACGGGTCGCCGGTGCGGCGGCCGGGCGGGGGGCCGGGCTGCTGTGACGTACCCGGGCTGCGGGATATCACAGTGACCTTCACAACATAGCGTCGTGAAGGCGAGTGTGTTTTGTCGGGGTGGGGGTATTCGCCTCGTTTTTGTGTCGCCGCAACCGGGCGGCTCGGCGCCGCGGGCGGTCCGCGTCGCGTCCGCGCGGACTTCGCGGCCGCCGGTGGGCCGGCGGTCGCGGTATCTACGCAGGTGAAAGCGCTAGCGGGTGGGGGTGCGGAGCAGTCCGAGCACCGTGCGGCCCAGCACGATCGGATCGATGGGATGCGGCACGGCGGCCTCGGCCCGCGACCAGTTCGCCAGCCACGCGTCGTCCGGCCGGCCGGTGAGCACCAGGATCGGCGGGCACGTCGCGAGTTCGTCCTTGAGTTGCTTGGCGATTCCCATCCCCCCGGTGGGGGTGGCCTCGCCGTCCAGGATGGCCAAGTCGATGCCGCCCTCGTCCATCTGCCGCACTACCATCGGCGCGGTCGCCACCTCGACGTACGTCAGCTCGGGCAGGTCCGGATGCAGATGCCTGCCCAATGCCCGTATCACTTGTTCGCGGGTTCTGGCGTTATCGCTGTAGACCAGGATCCGCAGGGCGACGCTGGATTCGGGGGTGGAGTCCGACACGGTGCAGATGCTACTGGTGTCGCACCGGGTTCACTGGGCAGCCCGCGTGAAGACGGCTTCGGCCGCCGCGGTGGCCGTCTTGCCGATCATGCCGAGCCGGTTCCAGCCCAGGTCGAACTGGGTGCGGTCGACCCTGGCCTCCGCCGCGATCCGAATCGACCCGTCCTCGAGCTCGGTGATCGTCGCGGGCAGGGGCAGCGGCGCGGTGACGCCTTTGATGGTGAAGGCCGCCCGGAGGTCGGCGGCCTTGCCTTTGGTCGGCTGCACCCCGGTGACGACGACGCTGATCTCACCGAAACGGTCGACGTCGAAGAAGTCGGCCGAGCGCAGATGCCTGTCGCGGCGGCCGATCCCGGTGTCCAGGGAGGCGGCGCGGATGTCGAGGCGGCCGAAAACCGCGCCTTTGCCCGTCAGTTGGCCGTCGCCGCTGAACTCGGTGAACCGGCCCTTGACGCGCAGCAGGCCCCACATGTTGGCGATCTTGAAGGTGATGGTTGACCGGTCCGGGACGAGGTTCCACACGCCGGCCAGGTCGGGATCGTTCAGCAGTGTTTCCAGAGTCGTCATCGTCACCCCCATCTCTCGTGGCGAATCTAGCGTCTAATCCAGCAACGGCGCGATCTCGGCGGGGTCGAAGTACTCGTCGATCCGCTCCAGCCGGCCGTCGCCGCCCACCCTGATCACGATGCAGACCCGCATCGAGATCGATTGGCCGGCACGGCCCGTGGCGTGCAGGAGGTGCTGCTGGACGAAGCCGCCGTCGAAGAACCGCCGGTCGAGAACCTCGTAGTGGCGCTCGGTGGTCGCGGAGATGAACCAGTCGATGACCCGCAGCGCCCGGGCCTTGCCGTCATCGCGGCGGGCGCCGACGCGCCAGACCGCGATGTCGTCGCTCCACATCCGCTCCACCGCCGCGAAGTCACCCTTTTCGATCGCCGCGAACAGGCGATCGGCGGCGTCGGCGATGGTATCCCTGCTCGCAGCGGGCATGACCTCGCTCCTCTCCCGATGACCCGGCTATTCGCTGTCGTCGCTGTCATATCCGGGGTGGGCGGCCGCCACCCGGCGCCGCACCAGCGTGCGCAGGCAGGCGGTGACCTCCCGGGCCCGGTCGTCCAGCTCGCCCGCCCGTATCGCGGCGGCCAGCTCCTCCTCGTCGGCGAACCCCAGGTCGGCCAGCGCGGCGAGGGACTCGGACTCGCTCTCGTCGAGCAGTTCGCGCTCGACGATGCGCAGCGCGTTGGCGGCCACCCGGGCGTGGAAGTTGACCTGCCCACTGGTCGCCGCCCGCACGTCGGTCTCCAGGAATTCGGCCACCGCGGCCACCAGCTCGGCCGCGAGCGGGCGACCGTACGGGCCGATCACTCCGGCACCTCTTCGAGGAGGTCGAGCAGGTCCCACTCGGTCTCGCACACGCGGCGACCGATCGCGGCCAGCTCCACCGAGCGGAACTGGCCGGTCAGATGCCGCTCCGCCTGGTAGCGACAGATGACGCCCCAACGCAGCGTGGCCAGCACCAGCCACCAGTGAAACGCCACCCGGTCGACGCTAGTCCCGCCGGCCTGCTCATAGGAGCGGAGGAAGCTCTCGACGCTGCCGAGGCCGCCGGCGCCGAGGCTGGCGGGGGCGCCGAAGCGCCAGGCGCGGATGCAGAACCAGGCGAGGTCGTCGTACGGGTCGCCGCGGTGCACCAGCTCCCAGTCGAGGACCGCGGCCAGGCGGGCGCCGTCGACGATGAGGTTGCCCATCCGGTAGTCGCCGTGCACCAGAACGTCCGCCGACGGCTCCGGACGGCGGGCCTCGAGCCAGCGAAACGCCCATTCGAAGGTGGCGGTGGTGTCACCCATGGCGTCGAGCCGCTCGCGCCACTGCGTGAGCGGGTCCTCATGGGCCAGACCGGGGATGCGCGGGTCGGCGCGGTGGATGGCCGCCAGGGCGCGCGCGCACTCCCGCATCAGCCCCGCGCGCGCCGCCTGGCCGCCCGCGGCGTCGAGCTGACGCTGAATGCGCCGGACGATGGTTTCGCCGGCGACGTGGTCGCAGATCAGAAACGGATTGCCCAGTGCGGCAGGGGAATCGTCGGCGATCAGGACGTGGGGGACCGGGGCGCCGGCGGCGGCCGCCGCGGCCTGGGCGCGCGCCTCCAGCTCCATGCCGGCGTGCATGTCGTCGGGCGCGCCGATGCGCAGGATCAGCGCTCGGCGCCGGTCGCCGGTGACGGCGTCGAACGCCCACGTGGAGCGGCTCGCGCCGCCGGTCAGGGCGCGCAGGTTCTCCACCGCGACGTCGGCGCCCAGGACGGGCGTCAGTTCGGCGGCGAGTCGAGAGGCCAGGTCCTCGTTCGGCGTCACTTGCCAAACTTAAACAGCCGCTGCGCCACCCGGCGAATCTGGATCTCCTCGGCGCCCTCGGTGATCCGGTAGCGACGGTGGTGCCGATAGATGTGCTCGAACGGCTCGTGCCGGCTGTAGCCCTGGCCACCGAAGATCTGCATGGCCCGGTCCGCGGCGTCGCACACGAGCCGGTTGGCGCGGTAGTTGGCCATCGACACCTTGTCCGAGACCTCCATGTGGTGGTCCCGGTCCAGGTGCCAGGCGGCGTAGGCCACCAGCAGCCGCACCATCTGGGCCTCGGTCTGCAATTCGGCCAGCGGCCACTGCACGGCCTGGTTGACCGACAGCGGCTTGCCGAAGACCGTCCGCTGACCGGCGTATTCGGCGGCGCGGTCGATGCAGTACTGGGCCGCGCCCAGGCTGCTGGCCGCCTGCCGAATCCTGTTCTCGTGCAGGAACGTCTGCGCGACCTCCAGGCCGCGGTCCACCTCGCCGAGCACCGCGTCGCCGGGCACCCGGACGTCGGTGAGCCGGACTTCGCCGTGATCGGTCGGCATGTTGAAGGTCCACCAGTAGTAGGGGACGTCGAAGCCGGGCGCGTCCGTGGGCACCAGGAACGCCGTGATGCCCCGCGCCTGCCCCGGCTCACCGGACGTGCGGGCGAACACCAGGTCGTGGGTGGCGCGGTGGACGCCGGTGTTGAACCGCTTGGCGCCGTTGATCACCCAGCCGTCTCCGTCGGCCTGCGCGCGCGTCGTTAGCCACGTGGCGTCCGAGCCGTGCTCCGGCTCGGTCAGGCCGAACGCCATGGAGCGCTCCCCGGTGATCAGCGCTTCGGACCACAGCCGTCGCTGCTCGGAGGTGCCGAAGCGCTCCATCATGATCACCTGCGGGAAATTCCCGACGATCGAGGACTCGTTCTGCAGGTCGTTGTGCAGGCCAAGGCCTTTGTGCGCCAAGTGTTCCCGGATGACGGCCATGTCGACGTTGGTGCCGTCCCGCCCGCCCAGGGCGGCCGGGAGCCCGTAGCGCAGCCAGCCCGCCTCATCGGCGCGCCTGCGCATCTCGGCGAGCAGGTCCTCCCACTCGCGTGTGGGGATGCCGTCGTTGTCCCAGTCGGTGCGGGCGTGTTCGCGGCGCTTGTCGAAGTACTGGATGTGTTCGCGTTCCAGGGGTTTGATCTCGGCCTCGATGAACGCGTCCATCTCGGCGAGCAGACCCGGAAGGTGTTCGGGGAGCGTGAAATCCACAGTTGTCTCCTAAAGGCTCAAGCGCCGTACAGGGTTTTCTTCCAGATCGTCGACAGGGTGGCGATGGCGTCCTGGTCGCTGATCTTGATGCCCAGGTTGGAGGGCCCGACGAACACGGTGGTGAAGTTCTCGAACAGCAGGGCGATGGCGGCCGCGGTGTGTTGCGGGTCGAGCTCGGTCCCATAGCCCTGCTCCTGGGCGCGGCGCACCGAGGCGGCGACGATGTCCATGCCGAAGCGGCGGAATTCGTTCTGCACGGCCGCGAAGCGGCGCTGGGCGGCGGCCAGCTGCGCCACGGCGATCATGATGCCGATGTTCTGCTTGAACATGTTCCAGTACCCGGTGACCACCGAGGTGAAGAAGGCGTCGTCGTCGGGCGATCCCGTTAGCTCGACGCTCAACCCGGACGGTGTCACGACGTCGTGCAGGAACGACTCCGCCAGGGCGGCGAGCAGATCCTCCTTGTCGGCGAAATACCGGTAGAACACCGCGGGCGACTTGCCCGCCGCCGAGGTGATGTCGGCCAGTGTCGTGCCGTGGAAGCCGCGCTCGGCGAACAGTTTGCGGGCGGCCTGCTCGATGGCCTGCCTGGTCTGGCGGCCCTTGGCGGTCGGCGCGTCCTGAGCGGGCATCAGGTGCGCATCCGGTCGCCGGCGCGCAGCAGCGCGCTCGGCAGGTCATGACCGACAACGGATCTCGCGACGCCGGCGGCGGCGATGGCGGCCTGCAGGTCGACGTCGACGTCGATGCCGCTGTCGCGCAGCAGGTACACCAGGTCCTCGGTGGCGATGTTGCCGGTGGCCCCCGGCGCGAACGGGCAGCCGCCCAGCCCCCCGACCGAGGCGTCCAGCCGGGTCACCCCGGAGCTGACCGCGGCGTAGGCGCTGGCCAGCCCGGAGCCGCGGGTGTTGTGGAAGTGACCGCCCAGCGGCAGGTCGCCGATCACCGGACGCAGTTGTGCGATGAGCGAACTCACGCGCCCCGGGGTGGTGGTGCCGATCGTGTCGGCGATCGAGAGGCGGTCGACGCCGCGGTCGCGGGCGGCCGCGGCGATGTCGAGCACCCGCTGCGGCGGGGTCGGGCCTTCGAACGGTGAGTCCCACGCGGTAGCGACGATGACTTCTACCGTGACGCCGGCATCGTGCGCGATGGCGACGATCTCGTCGATCTGCCGGGTGGCCTCGGCGCTGGTCCGCCCGACGTTGGCCTGGCTGAAGGTGTCGTCGGCGGCGACCACGTATTCGATCGAGCGCAGCCCCGCCGCGACGGCCCGCTTGGCTCCGTTCGGGCTGGCGACCAGGGCGGAGAACTCGATGTCGGGGTAGTCGCGCAGGTGGGCGTCGACCTCGGCGGCGTCGGCCATCGACGGCACCTTCGACGGCGAGACGAACGCGGTGGCCTCCACCTCGCGCACCCCGGTGGCGGCGATCGCGGCCAGCAGTTCGAGCTTGGCCGACAACGGAATCGGCGCTTCGATCTGCAGGCCGTCGCGCAGCGCCACCTCGCGGATATCGACGTGGGCGTTCACAGCACCCCCTCGGCCCGCAGCGCCTCGAGCTCCTCGGCGGTCTTGCCCAGCAGCCCGATGTAGACGTCGTCGTTGTGCTGACCGGGGCGGGCGGGCCCGGCGCTGCGGACCCGGCCCGGGGACTCCGAAAGCACCGGCACGACGCCCGGGCCCAGCACGGTGCGCCGCACCCGCTCGTCGTAGTGCTCGACCAGCATGCCGCGGGCCCGCAACTGCGGGTCGTTGACCACCTCCGCGACAGTGTTGATCGGCCCGGCGATCACCCCTGCGGCGCTGAGGGTTTCGATGATGTCCCCGGGCTGGCGCTCCGCGGCCCACGCCCCGATGATCTCGTCGAGTGCGTCCTGGTTGCGCCCGCGCGCGACGTGGGTGGCGAACCGGTCGTCGACGGCCAGCTCCGGGCGCCCCATCGCCTTGCACAGCCGGGCGAACACGGTGTCCTGGTTGGCGGCGATCACCACCCACGAGCCGTCGGCGCTGCGGTAGATGTTCGACGGGGCGATGCCGTCGAGCCGGGTGCCCGACGGTCCGCGCACCACGCCGCCCACGTCGTAGTCGGGGATGGTGGATTCCTGAACCGCCAAACAGGATTCGGTCAGCGCGACGTCCACCACCTGGCCGCGCCCCGTGACGCCGCGGCGGTACAGCGCGGCCAGCGCGCCCTGGGCGCCGAACATTCCGGCCAGGGTGTCGCCGAGCGACAGCGCCAACCGGGGAGGCGGGCCGCCGGGGAAGCCGTTGAGGTATCGCAGTCCGCTGGCTGCCTCGGCCACCGAGGCGTAGCCGGCCTTGTGGGCGTCGGGCCCGGTCTGCCCATAGCCGGACACCCGAACCAGGATGATGCCCGGGTTGCGGTGGCTGAGCACGTCGTAACCGAGGTCCCATTTCTCCAGCGTGCCGGGCCGGAAGTTCTCCACGACGATGTCGGACTTCGCGACGAGGTCACAGAACAGCTCGCGGCCGCGCGGGCGGCGCAGGTCGAGCGTGATCGCCCTCTTGTTGCGGGCGTGCACCGTCCAGAAGACGTGCTCCCCCTCGACTTCGGCCTGGCCCCAGGTGCGCAGCGGGTCCGGGGCGCCGGGGGGTTCCACCTTGATGACGTCGGCGCCCAGGTCGCCCAGCAGCCGGCCGGCGAAAGGCCCGGCGATCAACGTGCCGAGTTCGAGCACCCGGATACCGTCCAGCGGCCCGGTGGGCGTCACTGCGCCGCCGCGAAGTCGTGGCGGACCAGCCAATCGGTGACGACGTCGACCGCCGCGCGCAGCTTGTCGCGCTGGTCGGCTCCCGCGTAATAGTGGGTGGCGCCGGGGATTTCGTGCATCTCCTTGTCATGATGGCCGATCGCGTCGAAGAGCCGCCGGGTGTGGCTGGGCGTGCAGGCGTCGTCGGCCAGGTTACCGATCACCAGTGCCGGGATCGCGATGTCGGCACCGCAGGCCACGCCATCGCCGCGGGCGTCGTCGTAGCTCCATTGCGAGAGCCAGCCGCGCAACGTGGAGAAGCGCGCCAGCCCGACCGGGCTCATGTTCACCACCTGAGGATCCCCGAGGTAGCAGGTCCCCGGGGTGCGTTCGTTGGGATCCACGGTCGGGTCCAGCCACCGCGGGTCGGCCATGGTGCCGTGCACCACGAAACAGAACTCGTCGTCCGGACGTCCGGCCGCCTTCAGCTCGGCGAGCTTGCCCTTGACCCACGCGGTGATGCGCCGGTTGCGCATCACCTGGGCGCTGCGATACCGGCCCAGGAATTCCTGGGTGTAGGGCGGCTGGTTCGGGTTGTCCGGGTTGTACAGGTCCAGCTCGGGATCACGCTTGGTGGGGTCGGATTCGTCGAGGATCGACGCATCCAGCCATTCGGTCAGCGTGCCGTGCCTGCTGATGTGCGCCGCCAGCAGCATGATGCCGTCGGCCGGGGTGAGGTCCAGGGCGGTCAGGTCGGGACCGTCGCCCGAAGGGCTCGACGTGATGGTCGGCTGCTGGGCCTGCTGCTGGTAGAACACCGACAGCGAGCCGCCGCCACTCCACCCCGCCAGCACCACCTTCTGGTAACCCAGCCGCTTCTTGGCGTCCTTGATGCACTCGCCGAGGTCCTCGACCACCTTCTCCATCAGCAGCGCGGAGTCGGTACCGCGGAACCGGCTGTTGCAGTAGATGACATGGTGGCCGGCCCGGGCCAGCGCGTTGATCATCGGCAGGTACGCGCCGCCGCCGATCGGGTGCATGAACACCAGCACGGTCTCCGACGGCCTGTCCGTCGGCCTGAGCAGGTAGCTCTCCAGCACGGTGATCTCGGCCAGGCCACCGTACACGTCGCGGACGCCGGAATTGTTCTGGAAGGCAACGAGATAAGGGATGCGCTCGTATTCGTGGCGGGTCGTCATGGTCAGTGTTGTCCTAGGTCGTGCGCCAGCACCTCGGCCGACGGGGTCAGTCGCCGGCGGGTGTCGACGGCGATCACTTGCCAATCGACGCGGGAGTAGTCGTCGAACTTGCGGCGCGCCCGTTCCCGCGCCTTCTCCGGTGCGCCGTGGTGAACGCCTTGCGGCGCATGGGAAATCAGGCCGGGCGGCATCGGGATGCCGTAGAGCGAGCCGCCATGGAAGAAGGCGATCTCGTCGTAGTCGACATTGCGGTGATACCACGGCGTGCGCTCGGTCCCCGGGACGCCTTCGGCCGGCTTCGGCAGAAAGTTCATCACGTAGACCCCGGTGGCCTGCATGAACAGGTGCACCGTCGGGGGCAGGTGCACGCTGTCGGACGTGACGACGTTGTAGTCGGCGATGTTGAAGCTGAACGCGAAATTGTCGCCGCGCCAGCCCTCGACGTCGAGCGGATTGTGTTGGTAGAAAAGCGTTGTCGGCCCGCCCTCGTGGACGAGCCGCACCTCGTATTCGTCGCGTCCGTCGTCGTCGATGGGCGCCGGGTCGGGGATGGTGGCCTGCGACGGGTCGAACGGGAAGTGGCGGCCCAGCGGCCCGGGCGGCGGCACGCGGAACTCGTCGGTCGCCTCGACCATGAGCAGCGTCGTCTCGCCATCGGGCACCTGGCGCCAGGTGCACGCCTTCGGCAGGTAGACCCAGTCGCCCTCGCAGTAGCGCAGCGGGCCGAACTCGGTTTCGAGCAGACCCGCGCCCCGGTGCACGAAGCACAGCAGGTCGCCGTCGACATGGCGGGTGTAGAACGGCATCGGCTCGTGGCGGCGGCTCAACAGGATTCGGCAGTCGGCGTTGCTGAACATCAGCAGGGGACCGCCGCGGGCGTCGGTGGCGTCTGCGGACTTGAGCTGGTCCGCGAGCACGTCGACGGGGCGCAGCGGGCCGACCGACCGGTAGGCGGTGGGGTCGTGGCGGCGGTAGAGGTTCGCGGTGCGGCCGGTGAATCCGCCGCGGCCCAGCTCGTCGTCCTTGAGCCCGTCGAGATCGGCGTGCAGGCGCCGCGGTGTCCGGCCTCTGCGCAGGTGGACGAAGGATTCCATGGCTCACTCCCGGCTCGGGCGACAGGACAAAACTGAAAGTGACATTACTTTTTGTTCCGGG
Organism: Mycobacterium sp. E2497; assembly: GCF_001668695.1. Lineage (NCBI taxonomy): Bacteria > Bacillati > Actinomycetota > Actinomycetes > Mycobacteriales > Mycobacteriaceae > Mycobacterium > Mycobacterium sp. E2497. The sequence continues at coordinate 3,190 of NZ_LZKD01000176.1, read as the reverse complement.
CATACACAAGGGCGGCGGATCCGCCGACCATGTCCGGCTTCCCGGATTTGATAGCGCCCGCGCTATCAAATCCTGCGCATGCCACATGACCGAGAGCGGGCCGGTGCGGCCCCATCCCGTCAGTCGCGGACCCGCACCACGACCTTCCCCTTGGCGGTGCGGTTCTCCAGGGATGCCACCGCGGCGGCGGCCTCCTCCAGGGGGTAGACCTCCGGGATGGGGGCGGCCAGCCGGCCCGAGCTGAGCAGCTCCTCGAGCCCGGCCCACTGCTCGGCCAGCGCGTTCGGATGCGTCGCGGTCCACGCCCCCCAACCCACGCCCACCACGTCAATGTTGTTGAACAGCAAGCGGTTCACCTTGACCGTCGGGATGTCCCCGCCGGTGAAGCCGACCACCAGCAGCCGACCGCCCGGGGCGAGCGAGCGCAGCGAATCCGTGAACCGATCGCCGCCGACCGGGTCGAGCACGATGTCCACGCCGCGCCCGCCGGTCAGCTCCTTGACCGTGTCTTTGAACCCCTCGGCCAACACCACATCGGTGGCCCCGGCGGCGCTCGCGACGTCCGCCTTGGCGCCGGTGCTGACGACCGCGATCGTGCGCGACGCCCCGAGCAGCCCCGCCAGCCGCAGCGTCGACGTCCCGATGCCTCCCGCCGCACCGTGCACCAGCACCGTCTCGCCCCGGGCCAGCCGTCCGCGCACGGTCAGGGCGAAGTACACCGTCAGGTCGTTGAACAGCAGGCCGGCGCCCGCCTCGAAGCTCACGTTGTCGGGGAGCTTGAACACCCGGTCGGGTTGCAGGATCGCGACCTCGGCCATCCCGCCGGACAGCATCGTCAGCCCGACGACCCGGTCGCCGGCCGAAACGTGCGCGCCCTCCGGCGCCGAGCGCACCACGCCGGCGATCTCGGCCCCCAGCACGAACGGCGGTTCGGGCCGGTATTGATAGAGGCCCCGGGTCAGCAGCGCGTCGGGGAACGCGGCGCCCGCGGCGTGCACGTCGACCACCACGCCGTCCCCGGACGGCTCGTCGACCTCGGCCACCTCTATCGCGTCCGGCCCGTCCAGCCGGGTCACCCGTGCAGCTCGCATGGTCGGACAGCCTACTGCCGACTCAAAATCCGTCGGCCACCCGCACCACCGCACGCCCGGTGAACTTGCCGGCGCGCACCTGGTCCAGCACATCGACCACGTCCTTGACGTCGACGTCGCTGGTGAGCGACTCCAGATGGCGCGGTCGCAGCGAATCACCCAGCAGCGCCCACAGTTTGCGGCGCCGGTCGATCGGCATCTGCACCGAGTCCATTCCCAACAGCGCGATGCCGCGCAGGATGAACGGCATCACCGTGGTGTGCAACGCCGGGCCACCCGTCAGGCCGCTGCAGGCGACCGCCCCGCCGTAGTCGACGGCGCTGAGCACGTCGGCCAGCGTCGCGCCGCCCACGCAATCCACCGCGGCCGCCCAGCGCGCCTTGGCCAGCGGGCGCGGCTTGGCGTCGGGATCCTCCGGCAGCCGGCCGATGATATCCGCGGCACCAAGCTCTTTCAGCAGCCCCGCAGCCGACTCCTTGCCCGTCGAGGCGACCACCCGATAGCCCGCGGCCGCCAACAGGTCCACGCTCACCGAGCCGACTCCGCCGGAGGCGCCGGTGACGACCACCGACCCGGCGCCGGGCTGGACGCCCCAGTCGATCAGCGCCTGCACGCTCATCGCGGCGGTGAAGCCGGCGGTGCCGATCGCGGCGCCGTCCCGTGGGCTCAACGCGCCGAGCGCGACGACCTGGTCGGCCGGCAGCCGTGCGTATTCGGCGTAGCCGCCGTGGTGGCCGGTGCCGATCTGGTACCCGTGGGCCACCACCGTGTCACCGACGGCGAAGTCGGGCGACGCGGACTCGACGACCTCGCCGGTCAGGTCGATGCCCGGCACCACCGGGTAGCTGCGCACCACGCCGCCGCGCGGGGTCAGCGCCAGCGCGTCCTTGTAGTTGACGCTCGAATAGAGCACCCGGATCGTCACCTCACCGGGTGGCAGGTCCGAGGGGCTCAAAGTCTCGACCGAGGCGGTTATCCGGTCACCATCTTCGCGGGCGACGAGCGCCTGAAACGTGTCCATCCCTCGACGCTAACCTCACCGTATGGATTCCTTTCCACTCGGTCGCTTTTCGGTTTCCCGGGTGGGCTTCGGCGCGATGCAGCTGCCGGGCCCCAACGTGTTCGGCCCGCCCCGGGACCGCGACGAGGCGCTGGCCGTGTTGCGGCGGGCGGTCGAACTCGGCGTCGACCACATCGACACCGCGCAGTTCTACGGCCCCGACGTGGCCAACGAGCTGATTCGCGAGGCGCTGCATCCCTACCCGGAGAACCTGGCGCTGGTGAGCAAGGTCGGAGGGTGTCGCGACGACAGCGGCGGCTGGCTTCCGGTCGACGAGCCGGCCGACCTGCGCCACGACATCGAGACCAACCTGCGCGCGCTCGGCGTCGACCAACTGGCCGCCGTCAACCTGCGCGTGTTCGAGAGCGACGGTCCGGATCAGCTGTTCGACGAGCAGCTCTCGGTCATGATCCAAGCACGCGACGACGGGCTGATCGGCGGTATCGGGCTGAGCAACGTCAACCGCGAACACCTACTGCGCGCGTGCGGGCGCACCGAAATCGCCTGTGTGCAAAACGCTTTCAATCTCGTTGACCGATCATCGCAGCCGGTTCTCGACGAGTGCGCGGCGCGCGGCATCGCGTTCGTTCCGTTCTTCCCGCTGGGGGCCGCCTTCGTGCGGCCCAACCCCGTGCTCACCCACGAACTAGTGGTCGCCCGCCGCCTGCTGGGCCTGTCGTCCGCCGAACTCAAGTAGCCCCGGTCCGCGCCGCGCCGAACGTGTAACCACGGCGGAAAATCGGCGATTTCATCGCCCTGAGTGCACGTTCGGCGTAACTATCCGCCGAGCGCGTCCAGCCGCTCGCGGGTGTCCGCGTCGAGTTCGATGGACGCGACGTCGAGGTTCTCCTCCAGGTGGCGCACCGACGAGGTGCCCGGGATCAGCAGCACGTTGGGTGCCACGCCCAGCGTCCACGCCAACGCGACCTGCGCCGGCGTCCGCCCGAGCCGCTCGGCGACGTCGACCACTAGTTCGTGGGTGAGCACGGGGTTGGGCCGCACGAAGGCGGCCCCCAGCGGGAAGAACGGAACGAACGCG
>NZ_LZKD01000175.1:0-2392 GCF_001668695.1 Mycobacterium sp. E2497 | reverse complement strand
TTGGGCGATGAGGTCGGTCATCGCCTCGACCGCCTGCCGCGCCCGCCGCCCGTACTCCGCCGCGGTGACCAGACCCAAATATCTTGTCGGAAGCTCTAATTCGGCCGTGCGCGGGATGGCGCCCAGCACCGCGACGCCCGCCTGCTCGCAGGCCTGCCGCAGCACGTGCTCGTGCCGGGCCGAACCGACCCGGTTGAGGATCACGCCGCGGACCCGCGTCGCGGTGTCGAACGTCGAAAAACCATGCAGCAGAGCGGCGATGCTGTGGCTCTGGCCGCGCGCGTCGACGACCAGGACGACGGGGGCGCCGAGCAGGCCGGCGACGTGGGCGGTGGAGCCCTCCGCGGGGCCGGCGGCGGCGGGGCCGATCCGCCCGTCGAAGAGCCCCATCACCCCTTCCACCACCGCCATGTCGGCGCCGCCGGCCCCGTGGGCGTACAGCGGGCCGACGAGGTCCTCGCCGACCAGCACCGGGTCCAGGTTGCGGCCGGGACGCCCGGCCGCCAGGCCGTGGTAGCCGGGGTCGATGAAGTCGGGGCCGACCTTGAACGGCGCCACCACATGACCCGCCCGCCGCAGGGCGCCGATCAAACCCGTTGCAACGGTGGTCTTTCCGCTGCCCGACGCCGGCGCGGCGACGACGACCGCGGGGACACTCACCACTCGATGCCCTTCTGACCCTTGCGGCCCGCGTCCATCGGGTGCTTGACCTTGGTCATCTCGGTGACCAGGTCGGCGGCGTCGATCAACCGCCGCGGGGCATCCCGCCCGGTCACCACCACGTGCTGGTGGCCGGGCCGCGCCAGCAGCACGTCCACCACCTCGTCGACGTCCACCCAGCCCCACTTCAGCGGGTAGGTGAATTCGTCGAGCACGTAGAAATCGTGGCGCTGCGCGGCCAGCCGGCGGGAGATCTCGGCCCACCCGTCGGCCGCGGCCGCGGCGTGATCGAGCTCGCTGCCCGCCTTGCGCGACCAGGACCAGCCCGCCCCCATCTTGTGCCATTCGACCGGCCCGCCCACGTGGTGCTGTTCGTGTACGCGCCCGAGTTGCGTGAAGGCGGTCTCCTCGCCCACTTTCCATTTGGCGCTCTTGACGAATTGGAACACCGCGACGGACAGTCCGGCGTTCCAGGCGCGCAGCGCCATCCCGAATGCGGCCGTCGACTTCCCCTTGCCGGGGCCGGTGTGGACCGCCAGCACCGGGGTGTGGCGCCGGGCCCTGGTGCTCAGGCCGTCATCGGGGACCTGAAGCGGGCGGCCTTGGGGCATGAGCGATTACCTTTCTCAGGCCGCGTTGCGCACGGCGCGCGTCAGGGAGTCCGCGTGCAACTGCTCCAGGCGCACGGCCGGCGCGCCGAGCTGGCGGGCCAGTTGCCCGGCCAGACCCAGCCGCACATAAGACGTTTCGCAGTCCACCACCACCGCGGCGGCGCCCTCGGCCGCCAGCCTGGCGGCCGCGGACCGGCTGCGGGCCAACGGATCCGGCCCGGCGGTGGCCCGGCCGTCGGTGAGCACCACCACCAGGGCACGCCGGGCCCGGTCGCGGGCCTTCTCCCGGACGATCAGCTGCCGCGCGGCCAGCAGCCCCTCCGCGAGCGGGGTCTTGCCGCCGGTGTCGAATCGGGCCAGTCGCCGGCCGGCGATGTGCGCCGACGACGTCGGTGGCAGCACCAGCCGCGCCTCCTGCTGGCGGAACGTGATCACGGCGACCTTGTCGCGGCGCTGGTAGGCGTCGCGCAGCAGCGACAGCGTCGCGCCGCTCACCGCGGCCATCCGGTCGCGCGCCGCCATCGAACCCGACGCGTCCACGACGAAGATCACCAGGTTGCCTTCGCGCCCTTCGCGGATCGCCCGCCGCACGTCATCCGGGGCCGGCCGCAACGGTCCGGCCGCGGCGCGCTCGGCGGCCGACAGCAGGGTGGCGAACAGGTGCAGCCCGTGCGCGCCCGAGCCGGTGTCATTGCCGTCGGCGGCCGCGACGACGCTGCCCGCGGAGTTGCGGGCCCGCGAGCGCCGCCCGGGCGCTCCCGCGCCGACGCCGGGCACCGTCAGCGCCTTGGTGCGGAAGGTTTTCGACGGCGGCGCGCTGGGCCTGGGCTTCGTCGGTGCCGGCGAATTGGCTTGCGGCGCACTCACATCGGCAGAGTCGCCGCTCCCGCTGGGCGGCTGGGGGTCGGGTTCGGGGTCGGGCTCGCCGTCGCCGGCTTGCGCCAGCGCGTCGTCCAGCTGATCGCGGTCGAGGCCGGGGTCGTCGAACGGGTCCCGCCGGCGCCGGTGCGGCAATGCCAGCTCGGCGGCGACCCGGACGTCTTGCTCCTCGACGGTCGTGGCCCCGCGCCAGGCGGCGTGCGCGACGGCGGTGCGGGCCACCACCAGGTCGGCCCGCATCC
>NZ_LZKD01000174.1:0-4317 GCF_001668695.1 Mycobacterium sp. E2497 | reverse complement strand
GGCAGCGGCCGCTATTTGCTTCACCGACGCGCGGACCCGTGCGTCGGTGTGGACGTCGAGCGCGCCGAACGAGTCGTCGAAGAGGTAGATGGCGGGGTGGCGGATGACCGCGCGGGCGATCGCCAGTCGTTGCCGCTGACCGCCGGAGAAGTTGATGCCGCCCTGGGCCACCCGCATGCGGAGCCCGTCGTCGTGTGCGCGCACGAATCCGTCGGCGTCGGCCACCCGCAACGCTTCCCACATTTCCTCGTCGGTCGCGTCAGCCTTGCCGTAGCGGAGATTGTCCGCGACGGTGCCGGAGAACAGATAGCCGCGCTGGGGAACCAGCCCGATCGCCGACCACAGTCGCTCGGTGTGGTAGTCGCGGACGTCGATGTCGTCGACCAACACGGCGCCGCCGGTCACGTCGTAGAGCCGGCAGATCAACGACACCAGCGTCGACTTGCCCGACCCGGTGCTGCCGACGATGGCCGTGGTGGTGCCGGGATGTGCGGTCAACGAAACGTCCTGCAGCACGGGGCGATCGGCGCCCGGATAGGTGAAGGTGGCGCTGTCGAGGCGCACCACCCCGGTGATCCCGCCGGCCGGGAACACCGGCCGCTGCGGATCGGTCACCGCGGCCCGGGTGGAGAGCACCTCGGTGATCCGTTCGGCGCACACGGATGCTCGGGGCAGCACCACCAGCGTCATCGTGGCCATCAGCACCGCCATGAGGATCTGGGTGAAGTACGCCAGGAACGCGGTCAACGAGCCGACCTGCATCTGGCCCCGATCGATGCGCAGCCCGCCGAACCAGATCAGCGCGACGCTGGACACGTTGACGGTCAACGTGGTCACCGGCAGCATCACCGCCTGCCAGTTCCCGGCGGTCAGCGCGGTGTACGACAGCGCGGCGTTGGCGCGGGCGAACCGGTCGCGCTCATAGCGTTCACGGGCAAACGCGCGCACGACGCGGACGCCGGACAGCTGGTCGCGCATCACCCGGTTGATGCCGTCGATCAGGCCCTGCATCCTGCGGAACAGGGGCAGCATGTGTGCCATCACCCAGTAGTTGGCCAACGCCATGATGGGAACGCTGACCAGCAGCAACCAGGTCAGCGCGGCCTCCTGGTGGATGGCCATCAGGATTCCGCCCACGCACATGATGGGCGCGGTGACCAGCACGGTGCTCGATATCTGAACCAGGTATTGGATCTGGCGGACGTCGTTGGTGCTCCGCGTCAATAGCGTGGGCGCGCCGAAGCGGGCGGTCTCGTGCTCGGAGAAGGTCGTGATGTGTTCGAACATCGCCGCGCGCAGGTCGCGACCGAAGCCCATCCCGGTTCGCGACCCGAAGTAGACCGCCCCGACCGCGCACAACACCTGCAGCCCGGTGACCGAGAGCATCACCATGCCGAGCCTGACAATCGTGGACGTGTCGCCCTTGGCCACGCCCTCGTCGATGATCGCGGCGTTGACCGTCGGCAGGTACAGCGACGCCAGGGTGCTGATGCCCTGAAACACCATCAGCACCGCGACCAGCCGCCGGTACGGCCGGATGTACTGGCGCAGCAGTGCCAGGAGCATTTCGTAACTGTCGCACACGGCGCGTCCGGCGGTGTAACTGAAACGCCTGCTCAGGCGGGTCGGTGGTTGACCCGCTGAGCTGCCGCTACAGTGCATCGTGTGGACCGGGAGCAGGCTGAGCAAGAGCAGGGTAGCGGTGCGGCGTAACGCGAGGGCGCTCGTCGCCGCGGCGTCAGCCTTGATGGTCCTGGTGCTCACGGTGGCGGCGTGCTCCGACTCGGGCGCCAATAAGCCAGGTGCGACGTCCTCGTCGGCGCCGGGGAACGCGGAGGGCCACCACGGCCCGATGTTCCCCCAGTGCGGGGGCATCACCGATCAGACCGTGGCGGAACTGACGAAGGTGACGGGCCTGATCAACACCGCCCGGAACTCGGTCGGCTGCCAATGGCTGGCGGGCGGCGGCATCCTTGGTCCGCACTTCTCCTTCTCCTGGTATCGCGGCAGCCCGATCGGACGTGAACGCAAGACCGAGGAGTTGTCGCGCGCCAGCGTCGACGACATCAACATCAACGGACACAGCGGGTTCATCGCCATCGGCAACGAGCCGAATTTGGGGGACTCACTCTGCGAGGTGGGCATTCAATTCCAGGACGACTTCTTCGAATGGTCGATCAGCTTCAGCCAAAAGCCGTTCCCGCCGCCGTGCGACATCGCCAAGGAGCTGGCGCGTCAGTCGATTGCGAACTCGAAATGACCACGAGAAGCGTTCGCGCGGTTGTAGCCATCTTGATCTCTGCCCTGGTGGTCATCACGGGTTGTTCGAGGTCTGTCGCCGGCAACGCCGTCAAGGCGGGCGGCCCGACCCGCAACAACAACTCCCAGCAGCAGTATCCGAACCTGCTCAAGGAGTGTGAGGTGCTCACCAGCGACATCCTGGCCAAGACGGTGGGTGCCGACCCGCTCGACATCCAGAGCACGTTCGTCGGCGCGATCTGCCGGTGGCAGGCGGCCAACCCCGCCGGGCTGATCGACATCACCCGGTTCTGGTTCGAGCAGGGCAGCCTCAGCAACGAGCGCAAGGTCGCCGACTTCCTGAAGTACAAGGTCGAGTCCCGCAACATCGCCGGGATCGATTCGATCGTGATGCGCCCGGATGACCCGAACGGCGCGTGCGGAGTGGCCAGCGACGCCGCGGGCGTGGTCGGGTGGTGGGTCAACCCCCAGGCGCCGGGCATCGACGCGTGCGGTCAGGCGCTCAAGTTGATGGAGCTGACGCTGGCCACGAACTCGTAGCAGTTCAGCGCGGGATTTCGAAGCCAATCAGGGCGGCACGGCCGAGTTCGAGGTCCTTCCACCCGAACGGCACGGTCAGCACCGCGATCGCCGACGTCGGGAACTTCGCCGAGATCCGTTCGGCGGCAGCCGAGTCGGTGCCACTGCCGGCCAGGCCGAGAGCCAGGTCCGACATCGTCGGCTCGTGACCGACGACCAGCAGTGTCTCGACTTCGCCGCCGACCGTGTTGATTTCTTCGATCATGATGCCGGGCGTGGCGCCGTAAAGCCGCTCGCTGTAGCGCACGGGCGCGTCGATTCGTGCGTTGGCCAACGTCTGCCGCGTACGGGTTGCGGTGGAACACAGCACGGCGTCGATGGCTGGAGCGTTGGCGCGCAGCCAATCGCCGGCGAGTCCCGCTTGCTTGACGCCGCGGGGCGCCAGCGGCCGCTCGTGGTCGGCGACCCCGGGCGGGTAGTCGGATTTCGCGTGGCGCATCAACAGCAATGTGCGCTGATCTTTCACGGGAGCCACGCTAACCCCTATGCCGCGTCGTCGTCATCGTCGTCGTCGTGGTGGAGCAGTTTTTCGGGGTGGTGGTAGGTGTTGGTGCGGGGTTGGCCGCGGTCGTGGTGGGGTGGGGGGATCCATTCGGTGTGGCCCTTGGTGTTTGTGCGGGTGGTCCAGCCGTCGGGTTTGAGCATGCGATGGTGGGGTCCGCAGGCGAAGGTGAGGCCGGTGATGTCGGTGCGCCGGCACTTGGCCCAGTCGGTGACGTGGTGGACCTCGGACAGGTAGCCGGGCACGGTGCAGCCCGGCGCCGAGCAACCACGATCCTTGGCGTAGAGCATGATTCGCTGAGCCGGGGAGGCCAGGCGTTTGGTGTGATAGAGCGCCAGGGGTTTGGCGTTGTCGAAGACGGCCAGATAGTGACGGGCGTGGCGGGCCAGGCGGATCACGTCGCTGATGGGGAGCCGGGTGCCGCCGCCGGTGAGCCCCGTGCCGCAGGCGGCCTCCAAGTCTTGCAGGGTGGTGGTGATGATGATGGAGGCGGGTAAGCCGTTGTGCTGGCCGAGTTTTCCCGAGGCCAGCAACCCGCGCAGCCCAGCGAGCAGGCCGTCGTGGTGGCGTTGGGCGGTGCTGCGGGTGTCGTGGTCGATGGCCTCTTGGCTGGGGGCGCCGTCCACGCACGGGGTGTCCTCGAGCGGGTTGCACATGCCGGGTGCGGCGAGTTTGGCCAGGACCGCTTCCACGGTGGCGCGGGCCTCGGGGGTGAGCAGGCCGCGCAGTTCGGACATGCCGTCGGCGCCTTGCTTGCCCAAAGTGAGTCCGCGGCGGCGGGCGCGGTCGTCGTCGGTGTAGGTGCCGTCGGGGTTGAGGCAGTCGGCGATGTGCTCGGCGAGTGTGGCGAGTTGTTCGGGCCGGTACTGCGTGCCGTGGGCGGCCAGGTCGGCCTCCACGGCCTCGCGAGTGGCGGCATCCACCCAGCCGGGCAGGCGGTGGAAGAAGCGGCGGATCACCGCCACCTGGCCGGCGCC
>NZ_LZKD01000173.1:0-8457 GCF_001668695.1 Mycobacterium sp. E2497 | reverse complement strand
CCGCGACCACTTCCTGACCTGCTTCATCAGCGACAAGGTCGGTGTGGCGCTGCGCAACATGATCGGCATCGACAACATCTGCTGGGAAGCCGACTACCCGCACAGCGACTCGATGTGGCCGGGCGCACCGGAAGAGCTGTGGGATGTGTTGTCGATCAACAACGTTCCGGACGACGAAATCAACAAGATGACCCACGAGAACGCGATGCGGTGGTATTCGTTCGACCCGTTCACGCACATTTCGCGCGAACAGGCGACCGTCGGTGCGCTGCGTAAGGCCGCCGAGGGGCACGACGTGTCCATCAAGGCGCAGGGCCACGACAAGGACACCCGAGGCGGCTCGTCCTTCGCCGACTTCGCGGCGAACGCGAAAGCCCTCACCGGCAACAAGGACTGAGGCCCGACCGGACCGGGCCCGGGTGAGCTGCGTCGAAATTGCGCTCAAGGTCGCCTTTTTCGGCACTTGACGACCACCACGGCAATCTCGCCGCCAGCAATGAACAGGAGATCCAGCAGTGCCCGGCGCCGGAATGAACTTCGAGCTGACTGACGACCAGGAACTGATCCGCCGGTCGGTCGCCGAGCTGGCGCGCAAGTTCGACGATCAGTACTGGATGGAAAAAGACCAGGCGCACGAATTTCCCTCCGAGTTCTACAACGCGATCGCCGGCGGCGGCTGGCTGGGCATGACCATCCCCACCGAGTACGGCGGACACGGCCTCGGGATCACCGAGGCCACGATCCTGCTCGAGGAGGTCGCCAAGTCCGGCGGCGCCATGAATGCCGCCAGCTCGATTCACCTGTCCATCTTCGGCATGCAGCCGGTGGTGGTGCACGGCTCCGACGAACTCAAGGCACGCACGCTGCCCAAGGTCGCAACCGGGGAAGTGCATGTCTGCTTCGGGGTGACCGAACCCGGCGCGGGGCTGGACACCTCGCGCATCACCACCTTCGCCAAACGCGACGGCGATCGCTACATCGTCAACGGCCGCAAGGTGTGGATCTCCAAAGCCATGGAGTCCGACAAGATCCTGCTGCTCACCCGCACGCAGAGCTACGAGGAAGTCACCAAGAAGACCGACGGGATGACCCTGTTCATCACCGATCTGGACCGCAGCCGCGTCGACATCCGGCCGATCCGCAAGATGGGCCGCAACGCCGTCAGCTCCAACGAGTTGTTCATCGACAACCTCGAGGTGCCGGTCGACGACCGAATCGGCGAGGAGGGCAAGGGCTTCCAGTACATCCTGGACGGCCTGAACCCGGAACGGATGCTGATCGCCGCCGAGGCGCTCGGCATCGGCCGGGTGGCGCTGGACAGGGCGGTGAAGTACGGCAACGAGCGTGAGGTCTTCGGCCGGCCGATCGGAATGAATCAGGGCCTGCAATTCCCGCTCGCGGACTCCCTGGCACGCCTCGATGCCGCCGAGCTGATGCTGCGCAAGGCGACCTGGTTGTACGACAACGGGAAACCGTGTGGGCGCGAGGCGAACACCGCGAAATACCTGTGCGCTGATGCGGGTTTCACCGCCGCCGACCGGGCGTTGCAAACCCATGGCGGCATGGGGTACGCGGAGGAATACCACATCACGCGCTACTTCCGCGAGGCCCGGCTGATGAAGATCGCGCCGGTGAGCCAGGAGATGATCCTGAATTTCCTGGGATCCAACGTCTTGAAATTGCCGAGGAGCTACTGAGAGTCGGCTTCGGACTCGCCGAGCGTGTACCCACTGCGACATTTTCGAGATCTTCTCGCCGTAGTAGACGTTCGGCGATCCGCGCGCAGGCCGTCGAGGCCGGCAACGTTTACTGGGTGTCGAAGTAGAGGGATCGGAGGAGAGGCATGCGGGAAACAGTCATCGTCGAAGCCGTGCGCACCGCGGTGGGGAAGCGCAACGGCGGCCTCTCCGGGATGCACGCCGCCGACCTGTCGGCCGTTGTCCTCAACGAGCTGCTGGAGCGCGCCGGCGTCGGCCCGGAGATCGTCGACGATGTGATCTGGGGATGCGTGTCCCAGGTCGGTGACCAGTCCAGCAACATCGGGCGGTACGCCGTTCTGGCCGCCGGCTGGCCGGAGACCATCCCCGGCACCACCGTCAACCGCGCGTGCGGGTCGAGCCAGCAGGCCCTCGACTTCGCCGTGCAGGCGGTGATGTCCGGCCAGCAGGATGTCGTCGTGGCCGGCGGTGTCGAGGTCATGAGCCGCGTCCCGCTCGGTTCGGCCAGGGCGACCGGCATGCCGTACGGCCCGAAGGTCCTCGCCCGCTATGACGGCTTCTCCTTCAACCAGGGGCTGTCGGCGGAGATGATCGCCAAGAAGTGGGGGTTCTCCCGCACAAGGCTCGATGAATATTCCGCCCGGTCGCACGAACGGGCCGCGGTGGCTCAGGACTCCGGCGCGTTCACCGACCAGATCGTGCCGGTGTTCACCGATGACGGAACGGTCGTCGCCGCGGACGAGGGGGTGCGGCGGGGGACCACGGTGGAGAAACTCAGCGGACTGAAGCCGGCGTTCACCGAGGACGGCGTGATCCACGCGGGCAATTCGTCGCAGATCTCCGACGGTGCAGCGGCCCTGCTGGTGATGACGGCCGAGATGGCCGTCGAGCTGGATTTGACCCCGGTGGTGCGCTACCTGGCCGGCGCCGTGACCGGCGCGGACCCGGTGCTGATGCTCACCGGTCCCATCCCGGCGACCGAGAAGGTGCTCAGGAAGGCCGGCGTGCCGCTATCGGAGGTCGGCGCGTTCGAGGTGAACGAGGCTTTCGCGCCGGTGCCCCTGGCGTGGCTCGCCGAAACCGGGGCGGACCCCGAGCGGGTCAACCCGCTCGGCGGCGCCATCGCGCTGGGCCACCCGCTGGGCGGGTCCGGGGCGGTGCTGATGACGCGCATGGTGCACCACATGCGCGACAACGGGATTCGCTACGGGCTGCAGACCATGTGCGAGGGCGGCGGCACCGCTAACGCCACGCTCGTCGAGCTGGTGCGATAGCGCCGGCGTCCACACGCCGAAATCGACCCCTCGGGTGAGCCTTGTCACAGCGGGCAAACTAACCTACTGTGTGTTCACTAGGTTGGTTCGGTCCGCCGATCGGTCAAAGGAGTCCGGTGCCCGACGCACGGCGATACGACGCGCTGCTCGCCAAAGGCGAGGACCGCAAGCAGCGCATCCTCGCGGTCGCGCAACGGCTGCTGACGCGCAACGGCTGGCGCAGCACCACCCTCGCCCAGATCGCGGGCGAGGCGGGGGTCACCCCCGCGGGGCTGCTGCATCACTTCGAATCCAAAGAGCAATTGCTGCACGCGGTCCTCGACGCGCGCGACCTCGACGACGACCTCCACGCCGACCGGACCGGCGATCTCTTCGCCCAGATCGCCCAGGTCGCCGATCGGTTCAACCGGGCGCCCGAGCTGGTCGGGACGTTCACAGTGTTGCTGGTCGAGAACATCCTTCCCGACGCTCCGCTGCACGACCGGATGCTGGCCCGGCATCGCGCCGCGACCGACATCATCGCCGACCTCATCCGCCGCGGGCAGGCCGATGGCCGGTACCGCGCGGACATCGACCCCGCCGTCAAGGCAGTGGAAATTCTCGCCTTCGTCCACGGAATGGAAACCACATGGTTGCTCGATCCATCGATACCGCTAACCGAGGTGTTCAAGCAGTACGCCGAGACGCTGGCGCGGGACTTCGCCCCGTAGAAGAGCCGCGTGAGGACATGAGATACCGACTCGACGTGGTCGCCGCGACCGTCGACGACGCGGTGCGGTTCGCCGGCGGCTGGCTCTTCGACCGGGCGATGGCGGGTTGGGACGTCAGCGTGTTGGTCGCCGACCATCCCGACGATCGGCCGTTGCAGATTCTCGGTTCCCGGGTGGTCGACCTCGAAGAGGCCCTGGCGTCGGTGCATTCGCGTCCTCGGCCGCAGGCCCTGGCGGCCGCGGCCGATCTGTTCGGGTGCGACGCGCGGGTGCGGCAAGGGGTGTTGCAGGCCCTCGATCACGGGGTTACCGAGGTCACGCTGTGGGGGGAGGGCTGGCCGGCCGAGCTCGACGACAGCGTCGGCCTGGTGCAGCACCGGCTCAGCATGGCCGCTCACATGTTCAAGGCCCAGGCCATGGCGGCCGCCGCTCTGCCTCTCGCCGGGCTCGGTCACGTCGAGACCTTCCGCAGCGGGTTGCTGGCGTGGCCGTCGGTGGCCGCGGATCTGGTTCCCGCCAGCTGAGCCGCGTATCGGCGCAGTGCCCCGTCGTTGACGGCCGGCATGCCCTATGGAAATGTGATACTCATCTGCGAGAGGTGCGTTCTCACTAGCTGAGATTCAAGGAGCGGAAGATGGCGAACGAATTCTCCGAGTTGGACTTCTTCCGCGGCAGCGAGCTGATCGAGGACCCATACCCCTACTACGAGGCGCTGCGCCAACGGTGCCCCGTCACGCGGGAGAGCCATCACGACGTCACCATGATCACCGGTTGGGACGAGGCGTGCGCCGTGCTCAACGACGCCGAGACGTGGTCGTCGTGCATTTCGGTCACCGGTCCGTTCCCCGGCTTCCCGGTAGCGCTGGAAGGCGACGACATCACCGAGCTGATCGACAAACACCGCGACGAGCTGCCGTTCAGCGACCAGCTGCCCACCCTCGACCCGCCGACCCACACCAACCATCGCTCTCTGCTGATGCGGCTGATCACCCCGAAGCGCCTCAAGGAGAACGAGGACGCCATGTGGGTCCTCGCCGACCAGGTGCTCGACACGTTCCTCGCGCCCGGCCGCGGCGACTTCATCAAGGGCTTTGCCGGCCCGTTCACGCTGCTGGTCATCGCCGACCTGCTCGGCGTGCCCGAGGAGGATCGCGACAAGTTCGTCCAGGGCATCCGCGACCACTCGGGTGGCGGCGTAGGCGGCACCAAGGGCTCACTGGCGCACAGCCCGCTGGAATTTCTCTACGATCTCTTCTCCGACTACGTCTCCGACCGCCGGCGAGAGCCGCGCGACGACGTGCTGACCGGCCTGGCCACCGCCACCTACCCGGACGGCTCGACCCCCGACGTCGAAGACGTGGCCCGGGTGGCCAGCAACGTCTTTTCGGCGGGCCAGGAGACCACCGTGCGGCTGCTGGGTGCGGCCCTGCAGACGCTCGGCGAGCGGCCGGACATCCAGGCGCAATTGCGCAAGGACCGCAGCCTGATCCCCAACTTCATCGAGGAGTCACTGCGCCACGAGAGCCCCGTCAAAGGTGACTTCCGGCTGAACCGGGTGCCGGTCAATGTCGGCGGCGTCGACCTGCCGGCGGGAACCACCGTGATGGTGGTGCAAGCGGCCGCCAACCGTGATCCCCGTCGGTTCGAAGACCCAGCGACCTTCGACCCGGCCCGCAAGAACGCCCGGCAGCACATCTCGTTCGGGCGTGGTATCCACAGCTGCCCGGGCGCCCCGCTCGCGCGCGCCGAAACGCGGGTGGCGATCGAGCGGCTGCTCGACCGGACGGCGGATATCAGGATCGACGAGAACGTGCACGGCCCGGCGAACGACCGTCGCTACCAATACGTTCCGACCTACATCCTGCGCGGCCTGACGGAGCTGCACCTGGAGTTCACGCCGGCATGAAAGTCACCGTCGACGACCAGCGCTGCCGCGGCCACGGCGTCTGCACGACGCTCTGTCCGGAGGTCTTCAGCCTCACCGACGACGGATACGCGGAGGCGATACCATCCGATGTCCCAACGGACTTCGAGGCGGCCACCCGAGAGGCGATCGAGTGCTGCCCCGAGCAGGCCATCAGCACAATCGAATCCAGCTAAGGAGATTCAGTGGCCAAGGGATATGTCATCTTGACGGAGGCCATCAAGGATCCGAAGGGCATGAAAGCCTATGCCCGGGCAGCCGGTTCGGCGATGGCCGGCGCCACCATTCTGGCGGTGGACACCGCTCCAAGGGTGATCGAGGGCAGCTGGCACGGCGACCAGACCGTCGTGCTGGAATTCGAATCCGTGGACGCGGCCCGCGCGTGGTACGAGTCCGAGGGCTATCAGAAGGCGGCGAAACTGCGGCAGGCCGCGGCCGACTGCAACGCCGTCATCGTCGCCGGGTTCTGACCGCCGTTACTCGCCCACGATGGAGATGGCCTGCCGGGGGCACTGGCGAACGGCCTCGCGCACGTCCGCCTCGTTCTCCGGGGTGACTTCTTCCTGCAGCACGGTCAGCATGTCGTCGTCGCCGAGGAGAAAGATCTCCGGGTTGATGCCCATGCAGACACCGTTGCTCTCGCAAAGCCCCCAATCGACTTCGATTTTCTTCGTCACGGCAACCCCCTTTACTGAAGCACCTTGACGGGCACGTTCTTCCAGCCCGCGACGTTCTGCATGGTTACCCGTTTGCAGCCCGCCCAGTCCACCTCGTAGCGCGGCATGAAGTCGAGGAGCCGCTCCAGCGCGATCCTGCTTTCCAGGCGTGCCAGCGCGGCGCCGAGGCAGCTGTGAATCCCATACCCGAGCCCGAGGTGCTGGGCCTCGGTCTGGTCACGCTCGATGTCGAAGGTCTCGGCGTCGGTGAAGGCCTCCGGGTCGCGGTTCGCCGCAGCGCCGCAAAGGAACACCGGCTTGCCGGCGGGAATCACGCCACCACTGACGTGCGCCTCTTTGAGCGTGTAGCGGACGTTGTACTGCACCGGCCCCTCGTAGCGCAGGAGCTCTTCGACCGCCCCGGGTATTTTGTCGCGGTCGTCCTGCAGCATCTGCCACTGGTCGGGGTGCCGGGCGAAGATCACCGCCGCGTTGCCCATCAGTTTCGTGACGGTCTCGGCGCCCGCGCCGCCCAAAAGCGTCGCAAAACCGGTGATTTCGATGTCATCGAGCTTGCGCAGCTGGCCGTCCTCGCCCGGGATCTCCGCCGCGATCAACCGGCTGATCATGTCGTCCTGTGGCTCCTGGCGCCGCTCCTGCACCAGGCCGAAGTAGTACATCGCCGCATCGATGTTGGCCTGCATGCCGGCTTCGTTGATCTCGATCTGGCCCGGTTCGCGAGACAGGCTGGTGTCGATCCAGTGCCGCACCTGCTGGCGGTATTCCTCCGGCACCCCCGCCATCCGGGTGATCACTTCCACCGGGAACGGCCCGGAGAAGTCCTGCACGACATCGAAGTTCTCGGGGTCGGCGGCGCCCAGGTACTTGTCGATCACCTCGATGATCGTCTCGCGCTGCGATTGAATGGCCCGGGGGGTGAACGCCTTGTTGAGCAGGCTGCGCATGTGGCGGTGTTCCGGCGGGTCCATGAAGATGATCGACTTCTGCTCGGGGGCTACACCCCGGCGCACCATCGCCAGGTCGCAACCGCGCGCCGAGGAATACGTCTCGAAGTCCTTGAATGCCGCCGCGACGTCCTCGTGACGGGTCAGCGCGTAGAAATCCTCTTTTTCGTCGTAGTACAGCGGCGCTTCCTCGCGCATCCGTCGATAAATGTCGAACGGGTTGTTGAAGTAGTCCTCGGAGTACGGATCGAAGACGAGCTTCGGTTTTGTCACTGAATCCTCCTCAGCGGCGAGGGCGGGCTGCAACCGTTACAGCCGAGTCGTTGACTGTAACGGTAACGGTAATACTTTCGTGACGAACCGGAAAGACCGAAACGCCAAGTTCTCAAGCCCTCTTCGCGACGTCGATGGACTCGAAGACGTCGTCGAGCGCGCCCAGGTCAGCGCCGAGTTCCGCGCTGGTGCTGCGCACGACGGCCATGTCCTTGTGCACGAATTCTCCGGCGGCCTCGATGAACGACGCGACCGAACCCGCCGCCGCCACCAACTCCAGGACGCGGCTGGTCGAGCTGCCGTGCGTCAGCGCGGTCAGCAGCGTCGGCTCCGGCACCCCGAGCCGTTCACCCCATCGCACGGCCTGTGCCAGCAGCCCGATGTGCCCCGCGAACAAGGCGTTGTTCACCAATTTCACCACTTGTCCACACCCGCGGGCGCCGACGTGCAACACCGGGTCGCCGTAGCACTGCAGCACCGGCCACGCACGCGCCACCGCGTCGTCGGCGCCGCCCACGAACAGCGTGAGCCGGCCGGTCGCGGCGTCGTGCGGGCCACCGCTGACCGCGGCGTCGATGACGTCGACCCCATCGGCGCGCGCGGCGAGGTCGTCGATGGTCGTCGGGCTGGCGGTGGTGTGCACCACCAGCGCCGAACCGGGCGGCATGGCGGACAGCAATCCGCCGCCCAGACACACCTCCCGCACCTGTTGGTCGGAGAACACGCAGAGCACCACGATGTCGGCCCGCGACCCCGCCTCGGCGGCGTCGTGGACCGCACGGGCGCCGAGCCGCTCGAGATCGCCCCGCTTTTCGGGCGTTCGGCCCAGCGCCCTGACGTCATGGCCGGCCTCGACCAGACGGGCCACCATGGGCCGGCCCATCCGCCCGACACCGATGAACCCGACCCTCACGGGGACCTCATCGGGAAGTGCCCA
>NZ_LZKD01000172.1:0-43970 GCF_001668695.1 Mycobacterium sp. E2497 | reverse complement strand
CGGCGTCGTGCGAATCACCCTGCCGGCGCGGCTGATTCCGCTCACCGGCGGCTACCGCGCGGTCCTGCCCGGCCCAGTCAAGTCGCTGCTGGAGGCGTTACGGCCCGACGCCCTGGAGGTATCCGACCGGCTCACGCTGCGATCCCTGGGCCGGTGGGGCCGCAACCACGGCGCCACCACCGTCATGATCTCTCACGAGCGACTGGATCGCCTTGTGGGGCAGATACTTCCGCGCCGTGCCGCGGTCAAGTTCGCCGACCTGGCCAACGCGCGCACCGCCGCCGACTACGACACCGTGGTGTGCACCACCGGTTTTGCGCGTGAGGAATTCGACCGCATCGGCGCGACGAACACCGTGACCGTCCCGCTGGGCGTGGACCTGCAGACCTTCCACCCGCGCCGGCACTCGTACCTGGTACGGCGGCGCTGGGCCGCGCCGGGCCAGCTGCTGCTGGTCCATTGCGGCCGGCTGTCGGTGGAAAAGCGCGTCGACCGCAGCATCGACGCGATCGGCGAGCTGTGCCACGCCGGGGTCGACGCCCGGCTCGTTGTCGTGGGCGAGGGTCCGCTGCGGGCCAGGCTGGAGCGGCAGGCCGCCCGGCTGCCGGTGGACTTCACCGGTTTCGTCTCCGATCGCCACACGGTGGCCGGGCTGCTGGCCTCGGCCGACGTGACGCTGGCGCCCGGGCCGCACGAGACGTTCGGGCTGGCCGCGCTGGAGTCGCTGGCCTGCGGCACACCGGCGGTCGTCTCGCGGACCTCGGCGTTGACCGAGATCATCACCCCGGACAGCGGCGCTTCGGCGGACAATCACCCGGCCGCGATCGCGCGGGCGGTCGGTGCGGTCACCAGCCGCCCCGAGCACCACCGCCGCGTGTCGGCGCGCCGCCGCGCAGAGGACTTCACGTGGCACCGTGCGGCGACGGGCATGCTGGCGTCGTTAGGGGCGCCGGCGCTGCCCGATCAGCGTGGCGATTCCGAACACACCGCATAACCCTTACGGGCCCCAGATCAGCAGGTCTTCCATCCCGTTGTTCATCGTCACCGTGGTCGGCGCCGAGCCCGTGACGTCGAAGTGGATTTTGCCGGTCGCTTGCGCACCGTCAGGAATGGTTGCCCCGCTGATGTTCGTCGGGCTCGCGACCCACCACAGCACCCGATAGGCGGCAGAATTCGGGGCGACGGCGTTGAATTGCGAAATCGCCGGCGTAACGGTGCCGCGAACCGACCTGACGGTAGCCGTCGCTTCCCATAGCTTGCCGGTCGGCGTGTAGCCGGGAGTTACGTCGCTGCTGGGCTGGAGGTTGCTGACCGTCCACGCAAGGACGACCTGGCCGACGCTGTCGGTCATCGTCAGTTCGCTACCGAGTTTGCCGACGACGGGATAGGTGGCCGATGCGTTTGGCGCGTTGCTCACACCGATGGCGGTCATTACGACGGCCGCGACCGAAATGATCATCGTGGGGATCTTCACTGGTATTCCTCCTCGTTTGAGCGGCAAAAAGATTTGCCGCCAATCGACTCCGAAACATTAACCGTGTCTCCCGCCATCCCCATTCGCTAGGGCCATTCGACCCATTAGTTCGGGGACCTACGCCAATCAAATGGTCCGGCATTCGCCGCGCACCGCGGAAATGGGAAATGGTCGCGAACTCAGAACCGGTAGACAACCACTACGGTGCCGACGAGCCGGGAGATGCGCGCGCTGGGAGCCGCCAGGCGCGCCGTCGCGCGCAGCATGGGTGGAAGCTGCGTAATCTCGGGGGCCCGGGTGAGGAAAATTTCGTCGACCAGTTTGATCCCGCCGACCCATCGCTCCGGTTGACGAGGGTCATTGAAACCGGGGTTGACCACGCCGTCCGCGATGACAGCCATTCCCGGAGCATGCTTAACCGCCCAAATGGCGTTGCGGGTATAGAGGTTGAATGCCAGCTGTCCGCCCGGGAAGTGCTGAACGAGTCGATCCAGCAGGGAAACGAAGCCGTCCTCGGTGAGAAAGGCGACGAGACCGTCGGCGACGATGACGGCCGGCCGCGAGCCGGGGATGTCGTTGAGCCAGCCCGGGTCGGTCAGGTCTGCGCCCACGCTGTGGGCCTGGGCGTGTTGCGGAACAACGCGCGAGCGCAGGGCGATGACTTCGGGGAAGTCGATGTCGTACCACGAGACGCCAGGCGGGGGGCCAACGCGAAAAATCCGACTGTCCAGGCCGGCGCCGAGATCCAGAACCACGGCGTCCGGATTGTCGAGTGTGAAGCGGCGCACCAGATCGTCAAGCACCTTGGCCCGCACCGCGATGTCGAAGACCCGGGATCGCGGGTCGAGGAACTTGGCTGTCAGCACGGGAAACCGGGCGAGGTCGTAGCCCACTTCCGTCAGGACCTCGTCGGCCATGGTGTCGCCCAGAAAGGGCTGCGGCAAGCGGCTGTCGAGGGCCCTGCCCCCGAGGGTGAGAAACAGGCTCTCTTGCGCGGGCGTGAGTGCCGGAATCTGCATGGTCATGGGGTGGCCTCCGACCAGTTGCGTGGCAGCGCGGGCACCAGCGCTTCGACCTGCGCTCGCGTAAGCGTGGTGACGCTACCGTCCGGTAGTCCGAGGATGCGATCGGTCGCGAGCCCGTGCAGCTTGAAACGTTTTGCCATGCTATCGATCTCGCGTTCACGGGCGACCTCGTCAGGCGCCTGCAACACCTTGAGGATCGCGGAGTTGGTGCGCGCGGCGAGCCCGTAGATCATGTCGGCGACGCCTTCGGGGTCGAAGGTGCCGAAGACACCGTCGGCGACCCCATCGTTGATCAGGCGGGTCAGTAATGGCAGGGCCAGCACCTCTTCGACCGCCACTATTCGTCCGTAGAGGTGGGCGTTGTCCGGGCGCAGCAACGACGCCATTGCGGCCAGATGCTCCGGCGCACCCATCTCCATCTTGACGTCAAACCCGGCCCGTAGTGCCGCGTTCAGCCGGGCCAGCGCGTCACCACCACAGGCGGCGACGGCGGCCTCGACACCGGCAAACGCGTCCCGCGCGCTGCGCTCGGCCAATGCGGCGATCAACGCGTCCTTCGACGGAAACCAATGGTAGAAGGCGCCTTTGGAGATCCCAGTGTCTGCGATCAGATCGTTGAGGCTAACGTTGTCATAACCATCACGCAGAAAGAGCGCTGTCGCCCGGTCAAGCAGCTCCCCGCGCCGGACGTCGGGATGCTTAACTACCCGCGGCACGCTCTGGCTTCCATCCGACGTACGTCAGGTAGAGCCCGGCGGAGGCGAGGCAGATGAACAACACCCATATCGCCACGGTCGCACCCGAGCGGTAAATGGCGTTGCCGGCCGCGTCATAAGCCCTTGGCACGGTCAATAGCAACAGTCCACGTATCGAGAAAAACCAGCCCACGGCGGACACGATGACCGCCGCAAGGCCGCGCCAATACTGATGGAAGGCGATGATGAAGATGCCGCCCATCAACAGAATGGCCCCATAGAGCCAGGGCCACATGGGATTTGCCTTGAACTCCGTGAACAGTTCCTGCATGTACGAGCCCCGGACCGCGACCGTGGTGGGCACGATCGTGAGGTACGGGCCCAACACACGGGCGAACATGCGGGTACGAGTCTGCGGTTGCTCGGATGTGGTCATCGCGCCTCCTCCATAGCTCTCACGGGAGCATAACCGACCGTCGGTCGGTATAACAGACCGCTGGTCTATAAATTGATCAGTTGACGCTTTTGCCGAGCAGGGCGGCATTTCGGGCGGCAGCTAGTCTCGGTGCAGACGATCAGGGAGGCGAATCGGTGACAGCCCGGGACCAGGTGTTGATCAGCGTCACGCAGCTCGCTGCACTCATGGAGGCCGGCGATCCGGTCACCATCCTCGACGTCCGGTGGCGGCTCGACGAGCCGGACGGGCGGCCGGTTTACCTGCAGGGCCACCTACCCGGCGCGGTGTACGCCTCGCTCGAGGAGGAACTCAGCGATCACACGGTTTCTGGACGCGGCCGCCATCCGCTGCCGTCGGGACGCAGTCTGCAGGCCGCCGCGCGCCGATGGGGAGTCCGACAGGATTCGCCGGTGGTGGTGTACGACGACTGGAATCGCGCCGGTTCGGCGCGCGCCTGGTGGGTATTGACGACGGCCGGGCTGGCGGACGTCCGCATCCTGGACGGCGGCCTGGCCGCCTGGCGATCGGCCGGGCTGCGCCTGGAAACCGGCGAGGTGACACCGCAACCCGGGAATGTGACTGTGCCGCACGATGATCTGTATGCCGGTCACCTGCCGACCCTCACCGCCGACGAGGCCGGCGCCGGCACTATGCCGCTCCTCGATGCGCGGGCGCCCGAACGCTTTCGCGGTGACGTCGAACCGCTCGACCCCGCCGCCGGTCACATCCCCGGCGCCCAGAATTTGCCCAGCACGGCCGTCCTGGCCGCCGACGGCACGTTCGTCGGCGACGACGCGCTTACCCGACTGTTGGGCGAGCGCGGGGTCGATGGGGACGGTCCGCTGGGTGCCTATTGCGGCTCGGGCGTCACCGCCAGCGTCGCGGTCGCCGCGCTCGCGGCGGCGGGCCGGAAGGCGGCGCTGTTTCCCGGGTCGTGGTCCGAGTGGTGTTCGGACCCGGGCCGGGCGGTCGCGCGCGGCCCCGAGTAGCGATCAGACCCAGCTCTCGAGGAAGGCCGCGGTTACCCGGGCCGCGTTGGCCGCCGCGATCCGCTTGTAGCAGAAGAACTGGAACGGGAAGCCGGGCAAGTGAAGTGGATCGCCCGGTCCGTCGGTGATGCCCCGGATGCCCAGGAACGGAACCCCGTGCGCGTCGGCCACCGCCTGCGCGGCCGCGGTCTCCATGTCCGTCGCCTCGAAGGCCGGGTCCGCCGTCGAAACGATGCGCAGGTTGCTGATCAGGGCGCTCCTCAGCCAGCGGACCCCCGCCTGCCGAAAGTTGCCGGTGTACCGCAAGGACCGGTCGGGCGCGCTGCGGGGCTGGCAGCCGAATACCTCGCCCCCGTTGGGGATGCACGGAAACGCCACGCCGTTGTTGTTGTCCCAACTGCAACCGTCGCCGCCGACGACGACGTGCGGCCTGCGCCGCAGATCGATCCGGCGGGTCGCGCCGTCGAGTGCCACGGAGAGCTTCTCGGCCGTCGCCAGCATGCCGGGGTCGACCGGACGAAACGTCCCGCCGTGGTCCAGGGTCCAGCGCGCCGGCACGGCGACATCCGCGATCCTGGTGCGGCCCGCCCCGCCGGCGACGCCCGAAAACACCACCGCACCAATCGCATTGGGGGCGCCGGGCGGGAAGCGAGCGAAGGTGACGGCGGTGGTGTCGCCCGCGTTCACCAGGCCGATGCCCGTCATCGCCACGACCACCCTCTTGCCGGCGATCGAACCGAGGTAGAAGTGCCGGCGGTCGGCGACCACCACCGGATCACGATCGAGCGTGGTGTGGGACAACACCGCGTCGGCCTCGGCCGGGAAGGCGGACAGCACCAGCACGCGCGTCCCGCCGGAATCCGCGTCAGCTCCCACCGGCCCAGTAAACGCCCGCCGGGGCGCGCTTCGGTGCACCTTTGCTGATTCCGGCCCTGCACGGGTGGGCCAGCGGCTAGTCTCAGCGGCGTTGCAGCCAACCAGGGGCGCGGCCGACGGAGGAGTCACGCTCATGCTCGAAGTGATCGAACGACAGCCGAGCGGCGAATCCCGCAAGCCACCGGTGTTGTTCGTGCACGGCGCCTGGCATGGCGCCTGGTGCTGGGACGAGCACTTTCTGGACTTCTTCGCCGACAAGGGCCACCGGGCGCTGGCGGTGAGCCTTCGGGGTCACGGCAACAGCCCGGCGGCCAGGTCGATGCGGTTCTGCTCGATCACGGACTTCGTCGCCGACGTCGCCGCGGTTGCCGACTGCTTGCCCGAACGGCCGGTGGTCGTAGGCCACTCCATGGGCGGTTTCGTGGTGCAGAAGTACCTGGAATCACACGAGGCCGCCGCGGCCGTGCTGCTCGCCTCAGTGCCCCCCAGCGGGATCCTGGGATTCCTGGCGCGCAGGCTCAAGCGTCACCCGTGGTACACCGCCAGCGGCCTGGCCATGACCAGGTCGTTGCGTGGCGTCGGCGCCACACCGGAATTGGCCCGCGAAACCTTCTTCTCGCGGGCACACTCCGAAGCCGACGTGGCGCGCTACGCCGCGGCACTCGACGAAGAGTTCGCGCTGAGGCTCGCGATCGACATGCTGTGGCTCAAGCTTCCCAGGCCGCATCTGGTTACCACGCCGCTGCTGGTGCTCGGAGCCGAGGACGACGTCTGTTTCACCGCGGACGAAGTTCTGGCCACCGCGGCCGCCTACGACACTCGGGCCGAGTTCTTCCCTAAGATGAGCCACGACATGATGCTGGACCCCGGATGGCCTGCCGTCGCCGAACGAATCCACGCGTGGCTCGAAACATGCGCGCCCGCAAGTTGACTGCGCCATGACGGGCCGCCTCGACGGCAAGGTCGCGATCATCACCGGGGCGAGTACCGGCCTGGGACCCGTGCTGGGTTCGCGGTTCGTCGGTGAAGGCGCCAGGGTGTTGCTGGCCGCGCGCCGCGAAGAACTTGTTCGCGCAGCCGCCGACGCGGCCGGTCCCGGTGCGATCGCGATGCGCGCGGACGTCACCGACGAGCACGACGTCGCAGCCATGGTGGCGCGCGCCGTCGACGAATTCGGCCACGTCGACATCTTGTGCAACAACGCGGCCGCGCCCGGTGAAGACCGCTGGATCTGGGAACAGACCCTGGACAACTGGAACGCCACGATCGCCATCGACGTCACCGCGGCGATGCTGTGCACCCGGGAAGTGCTCAACCAGTCGATGTTGGCCCGCCGTCGCGGCGTCATCCTCAACTTCTCCTCCACGGCGGGCTATTTCGGCATCGTCCGCAAGAGCCACTACGTCACCGCGAAGGCGTCACTTCGTGCGTTCACCAAGACCGTGGCTCTGGAGGTCGGCCCATACGGCATCCGGTGCAACTGCATCGTGCCCGGCTCGATCGACACCGAGCTGTGGCGCCGATGGGTGCAACGCACCGCCGACGAACGCGGCATCGACTTCGCCACCCAACGCGCCAATGCCATCAAAGGCGTTGCCTTGCAGGATATCTCCACACCAGAC
Organism: Mycobacterium sp. E2497; assembly: GCF_001668695.1. Lineage (NCBI taxonomy): Bacteria > Bacillati > Actinomycetota > Actinomycetes > Mycobacteriales > Mycobacteriaceae > Mycobacterium > Mycobacterium sp. E2497. The sequence goes on along the minus strand of NZ_LZKD01000172.1, from coordinate 36,832 downwards.
GACGTCGCCAACCTGGCGCTGTTCCTGGCGAGCGACGAAAGCCGCACCATCACCGGGCAATCGATCCCCGTCGACGCCGGAGGGTACATGCAGGGATGAGCGCCCCCCGACTCTCGGTGGCCACCCCCGTGGTGACGATGTTCCCCAAAGCCAGTGGGGATTGGGAGAAGACCGCGTCCATCGAGGACCTGACGCGGGTCGCCGTAGCCGCGGATCGACTCGGCTACCACCACCTGACCTGCAGCGAACACATCGCCCTGCCCGCGGCCGAAAGGCACCGCCGCGGCACCCGCTACTGGGATCCGCTGGCCACCTTCGGCTACCTGGCCGCCCACACCGAGCGAATCCGGTTGGCCACCAACGTGCTGGTGCTCGGATACCACCATCCGCTCGAGATCGCCAAGCGCTACGGCACGCTGGACAAGGTCAGCGGCGGCAGGCTCATCCTCGGCGTCGGCGTCGGCAGCCTCAAGGAGGAATTCGACCTCCTCGGAGCGCCGTTCGACGACCGCGGACCGCGAGGAGACGACGCGCTCAGGGCGCTGCGCGCCTCGCTGTCCGTGCCCGAACCCGAATACCGCGGCGAGTTCTATTCGTTCGGCGGCATGGTCGTCGATCCGTGCGCCGTGCAGGAGCGGGTCCCTTTCTGGGTCGGCGGCCGGACCCCGCGATCGCTGCGCCGCGCCGCGACCCTGGCCGACGGCTGGGCACCCTTCAGTGTGAGCCTGCGTGACGCACGAGACTGGTTGAACCGCTTCGATCTTCGGCCCGGGTTCGAGGTGGTCTTGCCACCCCCGGCACCGCTGGACCCGATCGACGAGCCGGAGCAAACCCGCGATGCCATCGGCCGGGCCGCCGCACACGGAGCCACCATCGTGCCCGCCGTCTTCCGCCACACATCGCTGCAGCACTACCTGGAACAGCTGCAGGCGCTCGCCGAGCTGCAGCCCCCCGGGGGCGCCGCGTGATACGCGTCAGGGCGGGCATATTCAGCCTCACCGCCGCCGCGCCGGCCGACGACGACGGCAGTTACCTGCGCTGGCACCTGCTGGATCACATGCCCGAGCAGTACCAGCTGCCGGGCATTGTCCACGGGCTGCGCTGGATCGCCGACGGCGACTATCCCGCGCACCGCCTGGCGGCCCACGGTGACCTGGGTGAGATCGGCAACGCGGTGCACTACCTCGTCGGCGACCCCGTCGAGGAAACCTTCGACGACTTCGTCACACTGGGTCGCGCGCTGCGCGAGAACGGCCGGTTCCCCGTCGTCCGGCCCTCCTTACAGGTGGCCGGCCTGCGCCTGCTGCAGTGGCAATCCTCGCCGCGCGCACTCGTTTCCGCCGAGGTGGTGCCGTTTCGGCCGCACCGCGGCGTCGTGCTCATCGTCGAGGAACCCGTCGCCGGGCGCCGCCCGGACGAGTGGCTGCAATGGCTGCACGCCGAGCACCACCCGGCGCTGCTCGCCGCGCCGGGCACCGCCGGCGCGTGGACCTTCGGGTCCAGCGCGGGCTGGAGCCACCTGCCGCGGGGATGGCGCACCGACCACCAGTACATCACCGTCATCTACCTCGACGAAGACCCGCTGACCACCACCGACGCCTTGGCCCCCGTCATCGAACAGCGGTGGCGGTCATCGGCCGTACGGCCGCTGTTTGCCGGGCCGCTACGCAGCATGGTCAGTTGGGAAGCCTGGCGGTAAACCCTGCGGTTGACTGGTCGCCAGAGAAATGAGACCTTCCCGAAACGAAGGGGATCTATAGTCCTCGCTGGCAAAGGAGGTGAGATGAAGATTCCGTACATCTTCGTGGTGGCCGGGCTCGTGCTGACCGCCGGCCTGGCCGGCTGCTCCGGTAAAGGAAGTCAACCGGCGTCGGCCCCGAGTTCGAGTCCGGATCCCGTGAGCACCACGGTCATGATCGACGGGAACAAGCACACGATGACCGCGGGGGTGGACTGCACCAGTTCGGCGGCCCAACCGGACGCGTCACCCCCGGAGTCCGGGGACCTCACCACCCACATCAGCGTGCACGACGATACGGCCTCGGTCTCGCTGGCCCTTTCGGACGAGAAACCGCCCATGGTGGACGGATTCGCGATCTCGCTCACGCTGGGCACCGGCCAGTATCAACTGCCGTACCAGGCGACCAAGTCGGCAACCCAGGTCCAAGCGACCAAGCAGGGCAAGAGCTACACGGTGACCGGGACGGGGCAGGCGACCACGCCCGGCCAAAACGGCACGCGCCCGGTGACTTTCGGGGTCCACATCACCTGCCCGTGAACGCGGCGTCCATGCGGCCGGCTTGCGGTAACGGCATGGTTGTCTATCGCCCTTAGCTCTGCGATGCTGGCAGCTTGGACATCTTCGCGGAGTGGCAAACCGGCGGTACGGAACTACGGTGGCGGTCGACGACCGCCGCCAACGATGCACAGGAAGTCGCGGTCTTCAGTCGCCGCTGCGGAATGCCGGGCGCCCCCGCCTTGGTGCTCGTGCACGGCTTTCCGACGTCGAGCATCGATTATTTCGCCCTGGCCAATGAATTGGGCTCGGAGTTCGACATCTACGCGCTGGACTTTCCGGGGTACGGCCTGTCGGACAAACCGGCTGAACCCTATGTGTATTCGCTCTACGACGACGCGCGGCTGCTGGTCTACGCGATCACCCAGGTGTGGACTCTGACCGAATTCCGCATGCTCACCCACGATCGCGGGAGCAGCGTCGGCATGATCGCGCTGGAGATGCTGGCGGCGCTGGATCCGCCCGTCGCGCCGGTCGACCTGGTCGTGACCAACGCCAACATCTACCTGCCGCTGTCCAACCTCACCGCGTTCCAGACCGCACTGCTCGACCCCGACACCGGGCGGCCCACCGCCGCGGCGACCACGCCGGAGATGCTTGCCGCCGGCCTGGGCGCCAGCACCTTCATGCCGCGACGCACACTCGACGACCCCGAGATCGCCGCGCTGGCGAAGTGTTTCGCCCACAACGACGGGATCCGCGTGTTGCCGGACACCATCCAGTACCTCCACGAGCGCGCCGCCGACGAAACGGGTTGGCTGGAAGCGCTTTCCACCAGCCCGGTCAACACCACGGTGGTGTGGGGATTGCACGACAGCGTCGCGCCGCTGCGCGTCCCCAACCACGTGTGGCAGACGTATCTGAAGACCAAGCCCGGCCGCAACCGCTACTGGGTGGTGCCCGGCGCCGACCACTACCTGCAGTGTGACGCCCCCGCGCAACTGGCCCAGATCGTTCGGCTGACGGCCCAGGGTGGGGACATAGCGCTGCAGACGCTGGGCAACCAGCCCGACGGCGCGGTGTTGGTGGACCAAACAGCCGGCTAGCGCGGCCTCTCTTGGTCGAGCGTGAAGCTAACTTCACACTCGGCGGAACGACGCCCACTCACCCCGTCACGACGGGCAGGCGCGCCCACGCGCGCACGCTCGCGGTGTGCGCTCGTTGCACGTTGGCATAGTCGCCCCCAATAACATTTGCGCCCAACGTCGAGTTGTTGGGCGAAAATAGCCGACTTCCCCGTAACAACTCCACGTTGGGCGGGTGCGTCAGCAGTCACCCGAGCGCCTGAGGAAGCACGAGTTCGCCCACGCGCTTGAGATACGGCCACGCGACGTCCGGTGGCAGCCCGCCACACAGCGGTGACAGGTTGAGCACCTGGCCGGCGCGGACCCGCGAAACCGCCTCGGGCACAGAGATAATCACGTGTGATTTCCCGGTCGCGCGCAGCTCGTCGACGGTGTTCACGTGCGAGAAGCCGGCCGTGGTCTCGTCGCCGGGGTTCCAGGCGGCATAGGTGCGGACGTCGTGCAGCAGATGGTCGCCGATCTCTTTCCAGGCCTGATCCACGTCGTCGGCGACGAACACGACCGAGGGCGTGTCGCGGTCGGGAAAGAAGGTCGGCCCGGGCTCGTGGCCGTGCTCGCGACAGGCGGCTTCGTAGGCCTCCTGAATACCCGGAGCATTCGCGTTGCCCAGCATGCCCAGGCCGTACCTGCCCGCCCGGCGGGCCGCCGCCAATGTTCCGCCGCCCCACATCAATCCCGGACCGCCGGCGGTCAGCGGGCGTGGTGTCACGGTGATCCGCCGACCGTCTTCGACGACGGTTTCACCGGCAAGCAGCCGCTGCAACAGCGCGAGTCTCTCGTCGCAGAGGCGGCCACGGGTCTTGATCGGAACGCCGAAATGCTCGAACTCCTCGGGCCGATAGCCCAGCGCGAGGATGTACGACGCCCGCCCCTTGCTGATGATGTCGAGCACCGCCATGTCCTCGGCGAGGCGCACGGTTTCGTAGAACGGGAGAATCAGGATCAGGCTGAGGGCCAGACGCTGCGTGCGTGCCGCCACGGCCGACGCCAACAAGAACGGGGAGGGTAGGTAGCCGTCCTCGGAACCGTGGTGTTCGCAGAAGACGGCGGCCAGGCCGCCGTGATCCTCGGCCCATGCCGACATTTCGGGCGCCGCGGCGTACAGATCGGTTGGAGACGCGGCCCACTCGGGGTCGCGCATGTCGAAGCGCAGTGTGTACACGGCAAACTCCTAGGTGGCCAAACTCTGTGGGGCACGTTACACGTTCGGCCGAAGACGTAAAGCGGCAGAGTCGTCGGGACTAGGATCTCCCGTCGACGATTCCAAAGCACGCGTTCGCCACCTGGTCTGCCCTACAATCTGGCCGAGTGACGTTTAACCCGCTCGAGGAACTCACCCTCCCCCAATTGCGGCTGCGCACCAGCATGAAGTGGCGCGCGTACGCGGACGACGTGTTGCCGCTCTGGGTTGCCGAGATGGACGTCAACCTGGCGCCGACGGTGGCCGCGGCCCTGCGCCGGGCCATCGACATCGGTGACACCGGATACCCTTGCGGCACTGCATTTGCCGAAGCGGTGAGTGAGTTCGCCTCGCGGCGTTGGCAATGGCACGACCTGGAGGTCGGCCGCACCGCGATCGTCCCCGACGTCATGCTCGGCGCCGTGGAGCTGTTGCGTCTGGTCACCGACCGCGGTGACGCCGTCGTCGTCAACCCGCCCGTGTACGCGCCGTTCTACGCGTTCATCTCGCACGACGGCCGCCGCGTGATCGAGGCCCCACTGGACGCCGACGGACGAATCGATTTGAGCAACTTGGAGGGCGCGTTCGCGCGTGCCGGCACTTCGGGCGGCAAGGTCGCGTACTTGCTGTGCAACCCGCACAACCCGACCGGCTCGGTGCACACCAGCGAGGAATTGCGCCAGGTCGCCGAGCTCGCCCACCGGTTCGCCGTCCGGGTGGTCTCCGACGAGATCCATGCACCCGTCGTCCTGTCCGGGTCGCGGTTCACCCCGTACCTGACCGTCCCCGGTGCGGAGAACGCCTTCGCCCTGACGTCCGCCTCCAAGGCGTGGAACCTGTCCGGCCTGAAGGCGGCTCTGGCCATCGCGGGCCCGGAGGCGGCCGCGGATCTGCGCCGGATGCCGGAGGAGGTCAGTCACGGGCCGAGCCACCTGGGCGTCATCGCGCACGCCGAAGCCTTCCGGACCGGCGGCGAATGGCTTGACGAGCTGCTGCGCGGCCTCGACCGGAACCGCCGGCTGCTCGGCGATCTGGTCGCCGAACACCTGCCGAGTGTGAAATATCAATGGCCGCAAGGGACTTACCTCGCGTGGCTCGACTGCCGGGAGCTCGGGTTCGTCGAGGACGCCCCCGCCGACGGCCCTGCGGTGGTCGCCGACCTGTCCGGGCCCGCCCGGTGGTTCCGCGACCACGCCCGGGTGGCGCTCAGTTCCGGCCACGTTTTCGGAACCGGCGGGGCGGGGCACGTCCGGCTGAACTTCGCGACCTCGGCGGCCATTCTCACCGAGGCCGTGTCCCGGATGGGCCGGGCGCTCGCCGACAGGGGTTAGGCGGGGATCTCCTCGGCCCCGCGACCCAGGTTGCGGAACCCCTCGGCGGGCTCCTTGAACCCGAGCACGAAGGGCAACGAGCTCAATTCCAGCTTCATCGTCGCCCCGAACCGGCGAAAGAAGCTGGACTGGACCGGAGCGAGGGAAACCTGCGCCGTCGCAAGGTCGATGTAGTGCGTCGACGTCTCCCCGATGTCGTCGAACACGTGCATCAGCGGTTTGCACTGCGAGCGCACGGATTCGTCCAGGCACGCGGCGACGGGATCGGTCATCAACACGTATTCGACCACGGGCACCAGGTTTTTCAGCATGCGATGCACCAGGATCACGTCGAAGCCCGCGAGTTCCACGTGGCGCTTCACCCGTTGCTCGGCCACCTCACCCTGGTGGACGACGAACTTCAACGACAGGTTGTCCAGCTGCGCGCAACACGCGCACTCGCAGGCCAGATCCTTCTTGAAGCGCTCGCGCCGCGCGATGAACGCCTCCCGCATCCGGGACAGCCGGTCACACACCAGCACTTTGGCGTCGCCGTCGGGCGCCCAGAAGAAGGCGGCGTCGCCCTCCAGCTTGGCCAGCTTCATGCCTCTGCCGGCGTCGATCACCGACTCCAGCAGCCCTGCCACCGTCAACTGGGCGTGCGCCAGGTGGGTGCGGTTCCACTGCATGTAGTGGGTGTAGCCGCTGATGTCGGCAATGAGCAGGACCGCACGCCGAATCGCCATGAACAAGCCAGTTTAATGTCCTGTCAACGCCGGGCCCAATGAAATCTCCCAATCTCCCACTAGACGAACTGGCGTCGCCGCGAGAGGCTAACTCAAGGCGCCCACCCACCGGAGGAGCTGAATATGCATGTGCTACGAACCCCGGATTCCCGATTCGAAAACCTGGAAGGGTATCCGTTCGTAGCGAACTACCTCGACGTGGCGGCGAGCGACACGCAGCCGCTGCGCATGCACTTCCTCGACGAGGGCCCGGCGGATGGGCCGCCGATCGTGCTGCTGCACGGCGAGCCCACCTGGAGCTACCTGTACCGGACGATGATCCAGCCCCTCGCCGACGCCGGGAACCGCGTGCTCGCGCCCGACCTGATCGGCTTTGGTCGCTCCGACAAGCCCGGCCGGATCGGCGATTACACCTATCAGCGGCACGTCGAATGGGTGACCTCCTGGTTCGAGCGGCTCAACCTCAAGGACGCGACGTTGTTCGTGCAGGACTGGGGATCGCTGATCGGGCTGCGCATCGCCGCCGAGCAGGGTGACCGCATCGCGCGACTGGTGGTCGCGAATGGTTTCCTGCCCACCGCGCAGCGGCCCACCCCGCCCGCCTTCTACGCCTGGCGGGCGTTCGCACGCTACTCCCCCGTATTGCCCGCCGGCCGCATCGTCTCGGTTGGGACCGTGCGGCGGGTTCCGGCCCGGGTGCGGGCCGGGTACGACGCACCGTTCCCCGACAAGTCGTATCAAGCCGGGGCCCGGGCCTTCCCTCAGTTGGTGCCGACCTCACCGGACGATCCCGCGATCCCCGCCAACAGAGCCGCATGGAAAGTCCTGGGGCAGTGGGAGAAACCCTGCCTTGCCATCTTCGGCGCCCGCGACCCCATCCTCGGGCGGGCCGACCGTCCCCTGATCCAGCACATCCCCGGCGCCGCGGGCCAACCGCACGCCCGCATCAACGCCGGTCACTTCATCCAGGAAGACTCCGGACCCGAACTGGCCGAACGCATTCTGTCCTGGCAGCAGGCCCTGCGCTGACCGCGCATCAGGGCTCCACTCCGGTAGCGCCCTCCCGCCTCGCCAATCCCGGCTTTTAGCAACGGCTCCCGGTAGAACGCCGGCATCGCGTGGTGGTGGGTGTCGATCCGCGACATCGCTGCGCTCCGCTAGGCCGTCGGACACTGGGCCGGCACGATCGTAGGTCCCCGCCGACGGCTCGTCCGCCGGGCTCCGCGTCGGGCGGCCGGTGTCGAATGGAACGATCAGCGCATGGACGGTGCGTTGATGGGTCTCATGGGGATGGTGGTGGGCGCGTCGGCCGCGGGGGCGGCGGGCGTCGCGAGGTCGGTCTCCGACACCGTGCTGCCCAGGATGATGGGCAGTGCCGACCACAAGCACCAGATGATCTTGCAGTTGCACGGGCAACGCTGCGAGACGATTCAGCGATGGCGGGCCGGCTTGGCCGACGCCCGGGATGCCTACCGGCAATGGGCTTGCGGACCCAGGGACGGCGATCCGCCCAATGTCGTGGGCGACGAGTGGTTCGAGGGGTTACGGCCACACCTGCCTGCCACCGGTGAAACGGCGAAGTACCGCACCGGACACGAAATCCACTGCGATAACCCGACCCTCACGCTGCTCTCGCTCGAGATCGGGCGGATCGAGAAGGAGTGGACCGAGGAGGCCAAGGGGCGCAGGCGCCGGCTGTGAACGCGGCTGGACCCACGGTTGCGGCGGCACTCGGGGATCGGGCTGTTACGCGGCAATCGCCCCGTGGCGTATCAGGTCGGCGAACTCGTCTGGGGATTCGAGCGGTGCGAAGTGGCCGGCGCCATCGACGGTGGTCAGCTGAACGTCCGTGAAGAACTCGTGGAGGCGATCCGACCACACGGGGGGAAACAGCGGATCGCGTATTGGCCAAAGCACGGACGCGGGCGTACTGATGCGTTGGTCCCGCCGCGGTGGCCGTTCGCCCGGTGCGGTCGCCACCGTTCCGGAACCCGCCCGATACCAGGCAATCGAGGCGCGGAAAGCGCCGGGCGGCGAATAGGCGGCGACGAGATGCTCCAAGTCGGCATCCGCGAGCCCGAACGTCGGGCCGGACCATGCCCCCCAGAAGTGAGACAGGTACCTGCGGACGGCGCGGGGATTTCCGTCGATCAGCTCGTGCGCCAGTGACAGCTGGTGAAACGCTTGGTACCAGAACTGCTCTTGGGCGTCCGGATCGAGCACGCGGGTTCCGACGCCGGGCAGCGGAGGCGACAGGACCAGGTGCTTGACGAGCCCCGGCCGATCCGTGGCCAGGGTTTGAGCTATGCGGCTTCCGATGTCGTAGCCGGCGACGACAGGTCGCCGCAAGCCGAGTTCATCGATCAGGCCGACGATGCTGGACGCCTGGGCCGCGGCGCCGTATCCGTGGGCTGGGTCGACGGGCTGCTTGTCCGACCGCCCGAACCCGCGCAAGTCAGGAACCACAACGTCGAAATCCTTGTCCAGCAGGGGTACAACGTGGCGGTAATCCGTGTGGTCGCCGGGCCATCCGTGCAGCAGTATCACCGATTGTCCGCCGGTCCCGTGACGTTGGTAGGCCAGCCGAAAGCCATCGCACGGAGAACTCGTCAGCATTCCTCAAACGTAGTCGCGTGCCCTGCCGAGAAAATGAGGCCGCACGTCGGGATTTGGGCGTGCTCGGCGCAACTAGCCGACGTTCGGCCCCGACGTGACCGCGAGCACCGCCTCGGCCAGCTCAGGCCGGCAGACCACCAGATCGGGCAACTTCGGGTCCGACTGGTTGTAAACCAGGGGGGACCCGTCAATGCGCGACGTATGCAGCCCGGCGGCGCGGGCCACGGCCACCGGGGCGGCCGAGTCCCACTCGAACTGGCCGCCGGCGTGCACGTAGACGTCGGACAATCCCTGGACCAGCGACGCGACCTTGGCTCCGGCGGAGCCCATCTCCACCAGCACGCCGTCCAGCGCGTCGCGGACGGTCAGGGCGATGGCGGGCGGCCGGGTGCGTGACACCACGATGCGCGGCTTGCCCGGGGCCGCGGGTGGCGAATCGACCTCGGGGGTGGCCAGGGTGATGCCCTGCGCCGGCAGCGCCACCGCACCGGCAACCAACTCGCCCGCCTCCCACAGCGCGACGTGCACCGCCCAGTCGTCGCGCCCGAGTTCGGAGAATTCCCGCGTGCCGTCCAGGGGATCCACGATCCACACGCGTTCCGAGCGCAGCCGAACCGGGTTGTCGGCCCCCTCCTCGGACAGCACCGCGTCGTCGGGCCGCTCGTCGGCGAGAGCCGCCATCAAGAAATCGTGGGATCGCTTGTCGCCCGCGGCTTTCCGCTCGCTTGCGTCGGCGTCGGCGAACTCTTCGCGCACCGTGAGCAGGAGCCGCCCGGCCTCGGTCGCCAACCGCGCCGCCAGTTCGTGGTCATCCGTCAGTCGCAGGGCCATCACAATCCTTAAGTTGGTAGCGTTGACCAACTTTACCCTGCCTAGGGGAAGGCTGACGGGCACCACCCCGGGCGGAACGGTTCGGTCGTAATCTGTTGAACGTGAGCGGGGGCAACGTTCCTTTGTTGAGCCGACTGGGACGCGTTCCACGGGGGCGCCTGATCCTGATCGGCATCGTCTCGGCGCTCGCGTTGGGCGGCCTACTCGCCTTTGTCGGGTTCAAGGTGCCCCAGGGCAGTCAAGCCGCGGCCCCGGCCACATCGCTGCCGCCACCGCCGCAGAGCTTCGCCATCCCTGGTTGCTACAACCTGTCCGCTCCGCCGGTCGAGCGCCCGAAGCGGCTCAACGTGCTGGGCTGCGCGAGCGTCGCCGTTGCGCTGCAAGGCATGTCGTGGAGCGCGTGGGGGCCGCAGGGCGCCGACGGGACCGGCACGGCCGTCTTCAAGGTCTGCGACCCGAATTGTGCGGCGGGCTATCAGCTGACGGAGCCGGTTGTCGTACACGCGTGGAATCCGCAACCGCCACGGCGCGAAGCCATCTGCCAGGCCGGCCTGAACATCTTCGCCGACATGATCCTGGCCTTCCCCAAAGACGTCCCCCCACCAAACGTGCAGAAGATGAACGCCCAGTACAACGGACAGCCGGCCGTCCACTTCGCCAACTACTCGAGCGGCGATACGCGCGGCACCCAGTTCATCGGCTACACGTTCTGCAACTAGGCAGACCCCATCCTCGCGATCGCCGCGCCCGATGGCGGCGACCCGCCTCGCCCGGCTTCGCCGCGCTCGCGATCGCCGCGCCCAATGGCGGCGACCCGCCTCGCCCGGCTTCGCCGCGCTCGCGATCGCCGCTAGACCTCGATGACGACGGCACCGCCCTGGCCGCCGCCCGCGCACATGGCCGCGACGCCGATGCCGCCGCCCCTGCGGGCCAGCTCATAGGCCAGCGTGGTCACCATGCGCGCGCCCGACGCCGCGATGGGGTGGCCGAGGCTGCACCCGCTACCGGAGAAGTTCACCTTCTCCTCGTCGAGGCCGTACTCGCGGCACGCGGCGATCGGTACCGAGGCGAACGCCTCATTGATCTCCCACAGCGCCACGTCGCCGACCGACAGGCCGGCCCGCTGCAGCACCTTGCCGATGACCTTGACAGCCCCCAGCCCGGTGTCCCTGGGGGCGACACCCGCGGCGGCCCACGCCCGCACCGTGCCCATCACGTTGAGGTTCTCCGCGGTGGCGTACTCGCGATCGACGAGGGCGACCGCCGCGGCGGCGTCGTTGGTGCCACTGCTGTTGCCCGCGGTGATCGAGAACCCCTCGATCTCGGGGTGCAGCACCTTGAGTGCGGCCAGCTTCTCGACGGTGGTGTCCCGGCGGGGATGCTCGTCGACGGAGAAGTCGATCACCGAACCGTCGAGCTGGGTGACCTTCAGCGGGACGATCTCGTCGACGAACTTGCCCGCATCCATGGCAGCGATGGCGCGCTGATGCGAGCGCGCGGCCCAAGCGTCCATTTCCTCGCGGGTGATGCCGACCGCCTGCGCCGTATTCCAGCCGACGGTGATCGACATGTCCCGGGTGGGCGCATCGGGCGTCTCCACATGTGTCGGCGGCATCCACTGCTCCTGGAACTTCAGCTCAGGACCGGGAATTCGCCAGTTGGTCAGCGGCGTCATCGACAATGACTGCACGCCGCCGGCGATGAGGACGCGTTCCATCCCGGAGCCGATCTGGGCCGCGGCGTTTCCGATGGCGGTCAGGCTGCCCGCGCAGTGCCGGTTCACCGATTGGCCGGGAATGTCCTCCATGCCGGTCGCGGTCGCCGCATAACGCGCCAAATCTCCACCCCCGTAATGGGATTCGGCGAAGATGATGTCGTCGATCGCGGATGGGTCGACGCCGGACCTGCGCACCACCTCCGGAAGCACCGTGGTGATCAGCGTCTCGGGGGGTGTGTTGACGAGGGTGCCCTTGAAGGAACGGCCGATCGCCGTCCGAACCGCTCCGACAATGACGGGTGTGGCCATGTGCTCAACCTCGAAGTGTCTGGCTGCGGTCGGCAGCAACGGGTGGATGGAATCGTATTCAATACCGTATGAGCAATAGTAACGGGCTAGGTTGCGGACCCCGCGGTCTGTGACGGCGCTAACAATCAAGCAACCGCCGGCGGCCTAAACTTGCACCATGCCACTTGGGCGCGACTACACGGGCCAGAGCTGTGCGCTCGCCCGTGCGCTGACGATCCTCGGCGAGCGCTGGACGCTGCTGATCGTCCGCGATGCCTTCCACGGGTTGACCCGCTACGACGAATTCCTTCGCAGCCTCGGGCTGGCGACAAATGTGTTAAGCGCTCGGCTGCAGAAGCTGGTCGATCACGGCGTGCTGGAGCGCAGCGGGTCGCGCGGCTCGTACCACCTGACCCCAAAGGGCCGCGACCTGTTCCCGGTGGTGTTGACGCTGATGGCCTGGGCCGACCGACACGAACCGGGTCCGGACGGCCCCGAGGTCCTGATCCTCCACACCGGCTGCGATCACGAGGCCGGTGGCGCGCTGCGATGCGAGCACTGCGACGAACCCATCGGGCTGCGCGACCTGCGCGTCGTGCCCGCGCCCGGTGCCGTCGGAGCGGATGGCGAGCCGACCACCCTGACACCGCCTCAACTGGCTGCGTGGGAAGGCCGTCCGGCGCGACATTGAGTCGCGCCATTGCCGACCCACTTGCACCATGCAAGTATGCTCTCATGTCGATCAGTGCCGATCTTGGCCAGGAGCGTCGCGTCGTCATCCCGCAAGGCGCGATTAACTACCGCGACCGCGGCGATGGCCCGCCGATCGTGTTCGTGCATGGCGTCGGCGTCAACGGCGATCTGTGGCGAAACATCGTGCCGCGCTTGGCCCGCAGCCATCGATGCATCACGCCAGACCTGCCGTGGGGCTCGCATTCGCTGCCGCTGAAAGCCGATGCAGATCTGTCGCTGCCCGGCATGGCCCGGATCACCGCGGACTTCATCGCCGCCTTGGGCCTCGACGACGTCACGATCGTCGCCAACGACACGGGTGGCGCCGTCGCGCAGGCGCTGGTGGGACGCCACCCTGAACGGATCGCCCGCCTGGTGCTCACCTCGTGCGACGCGTTCGAGAAGTTCCCGCCGACGCCACAGAAGTACCTGGAGGTGATGGCACGCTCGCGGCTACTCACCTGGATCGTCGCCTACACGGCGCAGTTCAAGGCGATCCAGCGCCTGCCCACTGCCTACGGGTTTGTGACCTCACGGCCCATGCCCCCAGACATCATGCGCTCCTTCACCGACCCCGTGCGCCTCAACCCGGGAGTCAGGCGCGACTTCCGGCGCATGCTACGAGCGGTCGACACGAAATACACGTTCGAGGCCGCGGACCGGCTCACCGGCTTCGACAAACCCGCGCTCGTGCTCTGGGCCGACAACGACAAGATCTTTCCCCGCGACCACGGACGGCGGCTGGCAAAGCTATTGCCGCAAGGCCAATTTGAACTAATCGCCGGCAGCCGCACCTTCATCCCCGAAGAGCAGCCCGATCGCCTTGTCACCGCGATCGAGGGCTTCCTTGGCGCACACCCGACGAGAGCGGAGTGACCGATGGTCCACACGCCCCCGGTTGGCTCGCTGGAATGGGAAAGACGGGGCGGCCCGCCGCTGTCGGTGCCCCAGCGCCTGGCTCTGCTCGCCGGCACCGGCGCGGTGCTACTCGGTGACGCCGCTCCCCGACTGCGCTGGGCGCTCCGCCGCTTTCCTATTGCCGCACCCGAGGTTCCCCGAAAAATCGGCCTGGCGCAGTGGGCACCGCCGCGCACGGACGCAGTCCGCGCGGCCGAGGAGCGCCTGCGCGCCGTCGCCAGCCCGCAGATCGTCAACCACAGTTACCGCACCTATTACTTCACGGCCATCCGCTACGAGTTGAGCGGCCACCCCGACCCAATCGACCGCGAAGCGCTTTGTGTCGCAGCGCTACTCCACGACGTCGGGCTCTTCGACCCCGGTCGGCGAGGGTGCTTCACCGTCGCCGGCGCCAGACAGGCTCGCGAGATCGCGGCGGCCGCCGGGTGGACGGGCTCACGTCAGGACAGCGTGGCCCTGGCCATCACGACCAACCTCAACCCGTTCGTCCCGGCGCACCGATACGGAGCGATAGCTCACTGGCTCCGTGTGGGCGGATTGGTCGACGTCCTGGCCCAGCAATGGGCGCTGCACCCCGACAACCTCGACGAGATCCTCAACCGCTACTCCCGAGACGGATTCGCCGAAGACACCGCCCGACTCGTCAAGCAGGAAGCACGCCGAAACCCCGGCTGTCGATTCGCGTGCTTTGGACCGATCTTTCCCACGGCGGTCCGCTGGAGCACATTCACCACGGCACAAGACACAATAGGTCGATGACCACCCCCCTCGCTGGATCCGACGCGACCCAGAACACGGCCTACCGCATCGCGGCAATGCTCGTGGGCGTCGGCACCCTGCACTTCCTGGCGCCCAAGCCGTTCGACGACATCGTCCCCGCCGAGCTGCCCGGCGACGCGCGGCTCTACACCTACGCATCGGGAGTCGCCGAGATAGTCATCGGCGCGCTCCTGGTGCCACCGCGCACCCGACGGCAGGCCGCACTGGCGGCCGCCGCACTCTTCGTCGGCGTGTTCCCGGCCAACGTCAACATGTGCCGGTTGTGGTGGGGCAAGCCCTGGCCGCTGCGCATCGCCGCGCTGGCCCGGCTGCCGCTGCAAATCCCGATGATCACCACCGCGCTCAAAATCAGACGCAACAGCTGACGCCCCGGGGTGGTCACCCACGGCGCATCCGTCCCTGCCGGCGGCAAGACTCGTGGTGGATTTGTGACTGATGCGGCGCAGGGGCTGAATGCAAATCAGTTGTGCCGCACGGCCACGGCGTCGACTGAGCGCCCGAGAAAAGCCATGAGTCGAGCCGTCGGTGTCGCATCATCCGGCGCGGCCTGGGCCGGTCCGAAGCCGCCCGGTCGCCGCAACATAGGCTCCGGCAGCGACTCCACCAAACCGCGGCACAGCCCGAGCAGGTCCGCGGGCAGCTCGATCAGCCGCCCTTGCGAGCGGTGGATGTCCCAGGCGTGCATGGCCAGGTCCGAAACCGGAAAAGTCAGCGCCCGGCGCAAAGGGACCTGGCCTTCCGGCGATTTCCGCATCCCGTCGAGGTGGGCACCCGGCAGTGCGTCGTCCAGCCGCGTTGCCAGTCCGCGAAGCCGCGCGGCCGGGTCATCGCAAACCCAGTCCGACGGTTCAGAGGGACGATCCCAGATTTCGCCGTCCTCGACGAGCGTCACCACCTTCGCTGCGCTGCCGGTCACGTGACCCACCAGATCGCGCAGGCTCCAGCCCTCGAGGTTGGACGGGCGGTCCCAGTTCTCCGGCGGAATCCGGTCCACGGCGTCGATGAGCAGGCCGATCGCCTCGGTCGCCAGCACACCGATGTCACTCATCAGCCGCGCTCCCCTGCTGCAACCGCCGGATTGACTTGCGCGCTTTCGCCTTCGGCCGTGCGATGGAGCCAGACGAACTTGTTCTGTCCTGCGGCGCCTGCCAGGAATGGCCGCACGAGCAAGGGATAAGCCTCCATCGCCGCTGCCCGCGGGATTAGCTCGGGGTTTTCCAGCGCATACTGTGCGCCGTTCCAGGTGAGCCTGCAGGTGCGGGCGGCCAGCACGTTGTCCAGCCAGTCAACGTGGGGGTACGCCGCCGCGAGCACGAAACCGTCACCGAGCGGATAGGCGCTGAGCGGCGTCACATAGGTTCGGCCACTTCGCCGCCCGACGTGCTCCAGCGCGCTGAGGTTGAAGTAGAGCATTCCCAGTCGGGTCCCGGCGATCTTGCGCAGGTAAGGATTTCCCCGCTTGGTGAGCTGCCGCGTCCAGTCGCTGATGCGTCGTACCCGCATCAGCGTTCCCCAACCGAGCAAGAGCAGATACAACGCCGCCAGAATGCCGGCGACGGCGGCGGGTGGCCATACCAGCACACGCAACAACCGTCGGTTTGTCATGGTGGCGACCTCCACTGTCTGCTTTCTGCGCGCAACGTGACCCGAGATTCCGCCAGATGCCACCCAACCGTCTAGGGTCGCAAGTCCTTGGATCGGTTGGCAAGGTGAGACGTGCGTTGGGCTGATGGGACAGGAGATCTCGGTGGGCAGAGCAGACATCGCGGCGGCCCTTGCGGTCGCGGCCGCCCTGACGGTGGGCATCGGAGACGTCATCCAGCAGCGATCCGCCCAACAGGTCACCGACGAACCGGTGGGCACCCTCGCCCTGTTTCGCCGGCTGCTGCGCGACCGTCAGTGGTGGACCGGCAGCCTGGTAGCCGGCGCCGGGTTCGGGTTTCAGGCCGCCGCGCTGGGCTTCGGCTCGGTGGTGCTCGTGCAAGCGCTGTTGGTGACGTCGTTGCTGTTCGCGTTGCTCATCAGTGCCCGGGTGAACCACCGCAGAATTACTGCCTGGCAAGCGCTTTGGGCGGTGTTGCTCGCGGCCGCGGTGGCGATCGTGGTGACGGTCGGCGACCCCCAGGAGGGGACCCCCCGCGGGTCGGTGCACATATGGACGATCGTGGCGCTGGTGATGGGTCCGGCGCTCATCCTGTGCGTGATCGGCGCGCGCATGTTCCCGGGCGCGGTCGCGGCGCTGTTGCTTGGGCTGATGTCCGGCTCGCTGTGGGGACTGTTCTCGGTCTTGACCAAAGGCGTGGTCGACCAGCTCGACCACGGCATCCCCGCCCTGCTCCGCACACCCGAGTTGTACGTGTGGGTGGTGGTGGCGATCGCGGCCACCGCCTGGGAGCAGTCGGCGTTTCGGGCGGGTCCGCTCACCGCGTCGCTGCCCGCGGTGACCGTCGCCGAGCCCGTCGTCGGATCGGTGCTCGGTGTCACCGTGCTGGGCGAGACGCTCCGGACCAACGATGTCGGCCTGGTGGCGCTGGGCGTCTCGGTCGCGGTCATGGCCGCCGCGACGGTGGCGCTGGCCCACAGCCAGGCCGCCGCCCCGCCGGTCGGCGAAACGCCCGCGGTATCAACCTGATTGGATGCGCGAGCCGACGCGGTGCGCGGTGCCGTCCGGATCGACGTAGGCGAATTCGCGCAGACCATAGTCCGTGTCCTGCGGTGGGATCAGGCGGCCATCGAGGCCTTCCAGCGCCGCCCACTCCGCGTAGAGAGCGTCGGCGTCGCTGACGTAGAGATACACGCCGGCGGCCGTCCGCAGCGGGTCGTGCTCGTCCCATTCGGTGAGGTGGATCGACACCGGTCCGCGATCGGCGAACCCGTAACGCTCGGGGCCGTCGTATTTGCGTGCGTCGAACCCAAGTCGTCGATAGCGGTCGACCGCGGCATCGAGGTCTCGGACCGGCACGATCGGCGCCACCGAGGTGAAGTTCACTGCGGACACCCGGCGAACATATCGCTTGGTGCGGATTTTCCTCGCGGGAGAAGGCTGCTGTCGTAGGCTTCGTTGGCGAACAACTCGTGAACACCCGACGCGCTGGGGGCGCGCGAAGATGCTCGAGAGGGGACTCGAGCAGGAAGGGCCTCGACATGCGCCAGCTGAAAACCGCAGTCGCCGTTGCCGCCTCCGTCGGAATCCTGCTCTGCGGTTGCGCCCACAAAGAAGGGGGCGGCGCCGCCTCGCCGTCCACCACGACCACCACGGCGGGGCCGAAGGGGCCCCTGACGAAGGACCAGCTGGCCAACCTCATGCTCAGCCCGACCGAGCTGGACACCGCGCTCGGCGTCACGGGTACTTACAGCGACCCGCCGAAAACCGCTCTGGTACTAGACCCGGTCAAGCGCAGTGACTACACGGTTCCCCCCGAATGCGCCTATGCCATCCGCGCGGCCCTGGAAGGTGTTTACGCCGACAGCGGGAACAGCGCGGTCTACGGCTACCACGACGTCGCACCCGCTCCCCCGGGTGCGACCGACATGGAAAGGCCGGACGTCGATCAGTTCGTGGTGTTGTTTCCTTCGCCGGATCAGGCGACCGCATTCTTCACTGCCTCGTCCCAGCGGTGGCCGGCCTGCGCCAACCGCCAGGACACCGTTCCCGCCGAGGGCGGTCAACCGGAACTGCAGTGGAAGGTCGGCGACGTTGCCACCACCAACGGGGTTGTGCGCGCCGCCGTGACGGTGACCGTCACCGCTAGCGCCGGGAACGTCACCATGCCGTGTCAGCGGGCGCTGACCGTCCGCAACAACGTCGTCATCGACGTCGACGCGTGCCGCAAGGACGTCGGAGACCTCGGCGTCAACATCGCCAACCAGATCGCTGCAAAGGTCGACAAGCAATAGGCGGGCAACAGGGTGGCGTACCGGCGCGCGTCCCCCGAACCCCTCTGGCCGCCCGGCGTTCACCTACCTGCAGTAGCTGCTCGCCGGGACCCCGGCGTACGATCTTGCGGCCGAACCCGGTCAAGCCACAACACTTGCGCCACCACCGATACTGGCGGTAAGCCGTAGCTGCACACGTTGTCGCGGAATCGTTTCGGGCGGTCGGTCGTGGGGTGTCGAAAGGGAACTGAATGAGCGCATCGGAGATGGCGGCCGAAACTGGCGGGGGGCGGCCGGTGATTCACCTCTCACAGTTGCTGCGCGCCCCGGTGCTGGCCCGCGCCGGGGAGACCGTGGGGCGGGTCGAGGACGTGATCGTGCGACTGCGCGGCACCGACGAGTATCCACTGGTGACCGGCATCGTCGCCGGGGTCGGCGGGCGGCGGGTCTTCATCGGTGACAAATCCATCGATGAGTACAACGCCGAGCGAGTTCTGTTGACCAAGAACAAGGTTGACCTCCGCGGCTTCGAGCGCCGCGACGGTGAGGTGCTGTTGCGCGCCGACGTGTTGGGCCACCGGCTGATCGACGTCGCCAACGTGGAGCTGATCCGGGCGTACGACGTGGAGCTGGAAGATACCGGCGCCGGGTGGATGCTGACGCGCGTGGACACCCGACGGCCGCCACGGTTGTTCGGGCTGATCAAGCAGTCCGGTGGGCACGCCGCTCGCGATTGGAAGGCATTCGAACCGCTGATCGGCGACGCTCGCTCGGACGCCGTGCGGCGCTTGTCGGATCGCTTCGGCGAGTTCAAAGCCGCCGAGATCGCCGACCTTCTCGAGGAGGCGGACAAGGCCGAGGGCGGCGAGATCCTCGACCGCGTGCGCAGCGACCCCGAACTCGAAGCGGACGTGTTCGAAGAGCTGGAGCCGGAAAAGGCAAGCCGCCTTCTCGATGGCATGCCCGACAACGAGGTCGCCGGGCTGCTCGGCCGGATGCGCGCAGACGACGCCGCCGACGCGATCGCCGATCTGCGCCAGTCGCGGCGGCGACGGGTACTAGAACTGATGCCCGGCCCCCAGCGCACCAAGGTCATCACCTTGATGGGGTTCAACCCCGAGAGTGCCGGCGGGCTGATGAACGTCGACTTCGTCTCCTGCGCCGCGACCAGCACGGCGGCGGAAGCGTTGAGGTTGCTCGCCACCGCCCACACCATCCAGCCGGAGGCGCTCATCAAAGTGCACGTCCTCGGCGAGGACGGGCGGCTCGACGGTGTGGTCTCGGTGATCACGCTGCTGCAGGCTGCCGCCGGTGAAACCCTTGAGGGACTGATGGATTCGGATCCCGTGCGGGTCACCGCCGACGCCGACCTGACCGACGTCGCGCTGTTGATGGCCGACTTCAATCTCTATTCCATCCCGGTCGTCGACGACCAGGACCGCGTGCTCGGGGTGGTCACCGTCGACGACGTGCTGGAGGCCACCATCCCCGAGGACTGGCGGCGGCGCGAACCCGCGCCGCGTCCCGTCCGCGAGCCCACCCAACCCGGCGACCACCACACGCGCGCGCCGGGAGGTAACGGGCTGTGACCACGGGTAGCGAGGAGACGGCCCGTAGCGCGGTGCTCGACACCGCGCACCTGGGTGACATCGAGGGCGCGTTCGGACGGATCAGCGTCGGCGAGACCGAGCACCCCCGCACCTGGAAGACGCGGCTGCTGACCCTGCTCGCGATCGTCGGCCCGGGGATCATCGTCATGGTCGGCGACAACGACGCCGGCGGCGTGGCGACCTACGCTCAGGCGGGTCAGAACTACGGCTACTCCCTGCTGTGGGTGCTGCTGCTGCTGGTGCCGGTGCTCATCGTCAATCAGGAAATGGTGGTCCGGCTCGGCGCGGTCACCGGCGTCGGACACGCCCGGCTGATCAACGAACGGTTCGGCCGTGGCTGGGGCTGGTTCTCGGTCGGGGACCTTTTCCTGCTCAACTTCCTCACGATCGTCACCGAGTTCATCGGCATCTCGCTGGCCGCCGAATACATCGGCGTCTCCAAATACGTCGTGGTGCCGATCTCGGCGGTGGCGCTGGTGGCAATCATGGCAAGCGGCAGCTTCCGTCGTTGGGAGCGCGCGATGTTCATCTTCATCGCGATCACCCTGCTGCAGATCCCGATGCTGCTGATGTCCCATCCGCAGTGGGGTCAGGCCGCCAAGTCCTTTGTGATGCCCAGCATCTCGGGCGGGGTGAGTTCGGACGCGGTGCTGCTCATCATCGCCATCGTCGGCACCACCGTGGCCCCCTGGCAGTTGTTCTTCCAGCAGTCCAACGTCGTCGACAAACGCATCACGCCGCGATTCATCGGCTACGAGCGCGCCGACACCGTGCTGGGCGCCTTCGTCGTCGTCATCGGCGCGGCGGCCCTGGTGATGACTGGCGAATGGGCGGCGCGCTCCACCAACACCGTCGGCGGTTTCACCGACGCCGGCGCGACGGCGCACCTGCTCGGCCAACAGCGCGGCGCGCTCGGCTCGATCTTCGCGATCGTCTTGATGGACGCCTCGATCATCGGCGCCGCGGCGGTGACGCTGGCCACCAGCTACGCCTTCGGCGACGTGTTCGGCCTGAAGCACTCGCTGCACCGCGGATTCGCCGACGCCAAACAGTTCTACCTGTCCTACACCGCGATGGTGGCGTTGGCCGCGGCCATCGTGCTCATCCCCGGCGCGCCGCTCGGGTTGATCACCACCGCGGTTCAGGCCCTGGCCGGCCTGCTGCTACCGAGCGCCAGCGTCTTCTTGCTGCTGCTGTGCAACGACCCACAAGTGTTGGGGCCGTGGGTCAATCGGCCCTGGCTCAACTGGGTCGCCGGGCTGATCGTCGGCACGCTGTTGCTGCTGTCGGGAATCCTGATGGCCACCACGCTGTTTCCCAAACTCGACGTCGTCGCGGTGGCCGGCTACCTGGCTCTGTCCCTGGTCCTTCTCGCCGTTGCCGCCATACCGGTGCTGCGCTTGATGGCCCGACGCCAACCGGCGCTCCCCACCCCCCAGCTGCCGGCGCGCGGCGTGGACCGCAACGCCTGGCGCATGCCACCGTTGACCCTGCTCGAGCCGGTCGTCTGGTCCCCGGGCACCCGGCTCGGGATGATCGCGCTGCGCGGCTACCTGGTGATCGGCGCGCTGCTGTTGGTGGTCAAGGCAATCCAGCTCAGCCACTGACCGCGTCGCGTATCCGGCGGGCCACCTCGCCGTATCGCTCGAAGCGCTCCGGGTCGCCCACGGCGTTGTAAAGGACCAGGCGCGTGGCCTTTCCGGCATATTTGTCCGTCAGCGCGCCCGCCAACCCGTCCCACGTCGACTCGGTGGCGAAGGCGGCGATGTGATCGTCGCTGACCTGGGCCGCCATCCCGGCAAAGTCCCCGGCCTTCTGCTTTTCCCGGATCCGCGCCGTCGTGCCCTCGAACCCCGCCTGGTCCCAGATGAACGCGTAGTTGGGTGTGCTGCCGTAGAAGGCCATGCTGGCACGCACCGCTTCTCGCTGTTTGTCGCGCTCTTCGTCGGTGTCGCCGACGATGGTCATCACCGGCACGATCACTGCGAGGTCCGACGGCGAGCGGCCGGCCTTCGCCGCCCCTTCGGCGATGCTGGGCAGGACGTGGCGCTCGATGTAGCCCGGCTCGCCGATCGGATGCACGTGCACCCCGTCGGCCACTTCGCCGGCCATCCGCAGCATCCACGGGTTGACCGCTGCGATATCGACTTTCGGATCGGGCGTCGCGATCGGGCCCGGGCTCCATTGCGGGGTGATGAAGTCGAGGTCGTAGAAGTCGCCGTGGTGCTCAAGCGTCCCGCTACGAAACGCCGCAAAGCACGCCTTGACGGCGAACAAGTAGTCGCGCAGCCGCGGGCCCGGCCGCTCGAACGCCACTCCGTAGCGCCGGACGACGTGGGTGCGTACCTGGGTGCCCAGGCCCAGCCGGAAGTTCCCGCCGGTCGCTTCCTGAAGCTCCCAGGCCGTGGCGGCAGTGACGAAGGGACTGCGCGGAAAGGCCACGGCCACCCCCGTGGACAGCTCGAGACCGGGCGCGGCCTGCGACGCGACCGCGGCGTTGAGGTAGGCCGTCCGGCCCGTCTCGGTGAACAACAGGCCCGAGAACCCCGCGGATTGCGTTCGCCGGGCCAGGTCGCCGATCTGCTGCAGCGGCTGGGGGACCGTCATCGCGTCGACGTGCATTCCTCGAAGCCTACGTGGGGCCCAGCGGTGCGTTGCTCCGCGGCACGACGGCCGCCCCTTGCTGGGCGGCCACTTCACGGTGTTAGCTCTGTAGTCAGCAGCAACCACCGCCGTTTCGTTAACAGGAGGATCGCGAACATGCTTCGTGGATTGATCACGGCTGGAGCAATCGCCGTGGGGATTGCCCTCGCTCCCCTGGCTCAGGCCGCACCGTCGACCACGACGCCCCAATAACGTTGGCGCCTCGATGTCTGTGCCAGCCGCGCGATTGATCGCCGTCGTCTCGATGGGATGTGCCGGCCTCCTGGCGTGCGGGGCCCAGCACGCCGCGCCGCCCAGCCCCTCGAGCTCGAGCGTGACCAAACCGGTAGCGTCCAGCAGTTCGAGCGCGCCGCGCGGCCCGGCGGAATCCCCCACGGCCACGACCACGCCGACCTGCGTCGGGTTGTCCATCTGTCCGCCACCGCCACCCGACGCCGAGGGGAATCCGGCGTGCTACTACGCCGACGGCTGGCGCGCCGATGACACCGGGTCCGGAATCGAGGTCTGGTATTTCCGCGACCCGAAGAACCCGTCCGGCCCGGAAAAGATCACGGCGCTCGTGCGCAAGAAGGACGGCACCACCGAGTCGCAGGACGCCGACATCGAACCGGGCCAACGGGTGCATCGCTTCGGATTCCCCAACGCCGCGCCGTCCACGGTGCAAGAGGTGCTGTTCAGCAGCGCCACCGGCCGCTGCTTCGTGATCGGGCCCGGCTGAAGCGCGGGCCCCGGTAAACGATTAGCGCTTTGGGGGACGGTGGCTCACCGGTGCGGTGAAGCCCTGAGTGTCGTCAAAGTGAGCCCACTGGCCGTCGTCGTTGACTTCCATGCGCCAACCGAGCTCGGTACTGCCGCCGATCGAATGGATGAACCATGCGTGCGCGGACTCTGCGCTGGCAAAATCCCTCGTCGCGACGACCCGGCCACGTGGGTCGATAACGCGAAACTCAACCATGGGATGTGATTATCCCTGCCAGCGACTTTTCAATCGGCTAATCGCCGATTTGCGGGCAAAGCCGAACGCGAACGCTGCTACGGCAACTCTGGCAAATCCCGGGCTAGACGGTGCGGGCCAACCGGTCGGCGAGCAGCTCGGCGAACCTCGCCGGGTCCTCGAGCGCGCCACCTTCGGCGAGAAGCGCTGTGCCATAGAGCAATTCAGCTGTCTCGGCGACTTGGGCAAGTTCCGCCTCGCCGGTCGCCTGCTGTTGCGCCTCGCGCAGTCCGGTCACCAGCGGATGGTTGGGATTGAGCTCGAGAATCCGCTTGCCCACCGGGATGTCCTGCCCGGAGGCACGGTACATCCGGGCGAGGGCAGGGGTGATGCCGAAGACGTCGGTGATCAGGCAGGCCGGCGAGTCGGTCAGGCGACTGGAAAGTCGTACCTCCTTGACATGTTCGCTTAACGTCTCCTTCATCCAGTTCAGGAGGTCGGCGAACTCCTTCTGCTGCTCCTCGCGCTCCGCTTCGCTCTCGTCGCCCTCGGAACTGAGGTCCACCTCACCTTTGGCGACCGACTGCAGCGGTTTGCCCTCGAACTCGGTCACCGTTCCCACCCAGACCTCGTCGACCGGGTCGGTGAGCAACAAGACCTCGTAGCCCTTGGCTTTGAACGCCTCCAGGTGGGGCGATTTCAGGATCTGTTGGCGCGTCTCCCCCGTCGCGAAGAAGATCTGCTCCTGACCCTCCTTCATGCGCTGCACGTACTCGGCGAGGGTGGTCGGCTCCTCCTCGCTGTGCGTCGAGGCGAACGACGAGATCTGCAGCAAGGTCTCGCGGTTGTCGAAGTCCGACAGCAACCCCTCTTTGACGACTCGGCCGAACTGGGTCCAAAAGGTGCGGTAGTCGTCGGGCCGCTCGGCCTGCAGCTCCTTGATGGTGGAGAGGATCTTCTTGGTGAGCCGCCGGCGGATGGCCTTGATCTGCCGATCCTGCTGCAGGATTTCGCGGGACACGTTGAGCGACATGTCCTGTGCGTCCACGACGCCCTTGACGAAGCGCAGGTATTCGGGCATGAGCTGGTCGCAGTCGCCCATGATGAACACCCGCTTGACGTAGAGCTGGATCCCGGTCTGGGCGTCGCGGTTGAACAGGTCGAACGGGGCGTGGGACGGGATGAACAGCAACGCCTGGTATTCGAAGGTGCCCTCGGCCTTCATCGCGATGATCTCCAGCGGGTCGTCCCAGGCATGCGCGATGTGCTTGTAGAACTCCTTGTACTCCTCCTCGGAGACGTCTTCCTTGGGCCGGGCCCACAGCGCCTTCATCGAGTTGAGGGTCTCGACCTCTTTGGTGACGGTCTCCTCGCCGCTCTCCCCCTCTTCGTCCGAGGTCGCGGGCGTCCGCCGCTCGACCTCCATCCGGATGGGCCACGCGATGAAGTCGGAGTACTTCTTGACCAGGCCCCGGATCTTCCATTCCGAGGTGTAGTCGTGCAGCTCGTCCTCGGTGTCTTCGGGCTTGAGGTGCAAGGTGACCGACGTCCCCTGCGGAGCGTCGTCGACGGCTTCGATGGTGTAGGTGCCCTCGCCGCTCGATTCCCATCGGGTGGCTTCGCTCTCGCCGGCCTTGCGGGTGAGCAGCTCGACCTTGTCGGCGACCATGAAGCTGGAGTAGAAGCCGATGCCGAACTGGCCGATCAGTTCCTCGGAGGCGGCCTCGTTCTTGGCCTCCCTCAGCTGCTGACGCAGCTCGCCGGTGCCCGACTTGGCCAGCGTGCCGATCAGGTTGATCACCTCGTCGCGCGTCATCCCGATGCCGTTGTCACCGATGGTGAGCGTCCTCGCGTCTTTGTCGACCTCGAGGTCGATGTGCAGGTCGGAGGTGTCGACGTCGAGGTCCTTGTTGCGGAATGCTTCCAGCCGCAGCTTGTCCAGTGCGTCGGAAGCGTTCGAGATCAGCTCCCGCAGAAACGAATCCTTGTTGGAGTAGACGGAGTGGACCATCAGGTCCAGCAGTTGCCGTGCTTCCGCCTGAAACTCCAGCTGCTCGACACGCGCGTTCATGGCTTTCCCTACGTCTCTTCCCAGGTCCCCTCGGGGACGTTGACGAGTCAAATTTACCGAGTTGCGAAGCGCAGGCGCTTGGGGGTTCGCCCTCGTCCCGCCGGCCTCTAGGCTGAGGCCATGTCTGTTGCTCAACGCGAACGAGCCGCCCTGGTGGAGACGATGCGCGCCGTGGGACCGGAGGCGCCGACGCTGTGCGAAGGGTGGAAGACGCGCGACCTGGCCGCCCACCTCGTGATCCGGGAGTATCGGCCCGACGCCGCTCCGGGCATCTTGATCCCGTTCTTCGCGTCGCACACCGAGAAGGTGCAGAACCAGGCGGCCGAGCAGGGGTGGGACGAGCTGGTCGACAAGGTGGCGTCCGGTCCGCCGGTCTACTCGCCGTTCAAGCTGCTCGATCCGGTCGCCAATGTTGCCGAGATGTTCATCCACCACGAGGACGTGCGGCGGGCACAGCCGGGCTGGCAGCCGCGCGCCCTCGAACCCGAGCTGAGCGCCAGGCTGCGCCGCACCCTGCCCCTGATGGCGCGGCTCACGCTGGCCAAGCTGCCGGGCCGGGTGGCGTTGCGCACCCCGGAGGGCAAGACCCTACTGACGGCGGGACGCGGCCCCGCGGTCACGGTGACCGGTGCACCCGAGGAGCTGTTGCTGTTCTCGGTGGGGCGAGCCGCGCAAGTGGAATTCGACGGCGACGCGGCGGCGGTCCAGGCCGTCCGCGAAGCGCCCAAGGGGCTATAGCGCCCCTGGCTTCACCCGAAGGCTTGGCGAAGGTCCTTCTTGATGACCTTGCCGAACTGGTTGCGCGGCAGCCCATCGACGATCACCAGGCGCTCGGGATGTTTGTAGCGGCTCAACCCGCTCGAATGACAGTGCCGCACCAGCGATTCCAGTGACACCTCTTCGGTCGCGGGTACCACCACCGCGCATACGCGTTCGCCGGTACGCGGGTCCGGGACGCCGATGACCGCGACGTCGGCGACCGAGGGGTGGGTGGCCAGCACATTCTCGACTTCGAGGGCCGAGACGTTCTCCGCGTTGCGAATGATCGCATCCTTGATGCGCCCCGTCACGCGCACATTTCCCTCCTCGTCGACCAGGCCGAGATCGCCTGTGCGAAGCCAGCCGTCGTGGTCGAACGCGTCGACGTCGAGGGCGGGGTCGGCGTAGCCCAGGAAGCACTGTGGTCCCTTGAGCCGCAACTCACCTTCCTGCCCGGTGGTCAGTTCGGTTTCGTCGGCGCCGACCACCCGGACCTTGACCCCGGCCGTCGGCGTGCCGACGGTGTGGTCGAGCGAGTCGGGTGAGGCGGTGAGCGACGGGGAAGCCGCCACGGGGAACTCGGTGAGGCCCCACGCGTTGGCGATGCCGGGCAGGTCGAAGGCTTCTCGGACCTGGCGGCCCAGTTCGGCGGTGATGGGCGCACCGCCGGCCAGGCAGCCGCGGAGGAAGGGGAACAGCGGCCGGTCGCCGTGGGCTCGCTGGGCCGCGAGGAAGCCGACGAAGAACGGCGTGGCCGTGCCCAGAAACGTCGGGTTGTGCGCCGCGATGGAAAACGGTGTGGTCGCGGGGTCGAATACCCCGAACAGTGCCAACCGCATGCCGGCCTGCAGCGCTGCTGCCAGCATCACCGCCCCGCCGATGTGCGCGACCGGAAACGCGATGGGATCAACGTCGCTGTCGGTGATGCCGACCGCGCCGACCAGAGCCGTCGCACCGGCGATCACCGATGCGTCGGTATGCCGGATCCCTTTGGGCGCCGCGGTGGTTCCCGACGAGTAGTAGATCCATCGCGGGTCGCCGGCCGAAGCGGGCGGGGGCGCGAGCGCATCGGTTCCTGCGCGCGGCAGCCGGAGCTCGGCGCCCACCGGCGGCGTCGCCAAGTCGAGCGTGATCACCTGGAAGCCGCGGGCCGCGGCCAGGTCGCGCGCCAGCGCGCCGTGCCCGAAGCCGCGCCAAACCTCGGGCACCACAAGGTATTCCGACGACAGCTGCTCGGTGATGAAGCCGACCTCGCGTTCCCGCAATATCGGGATGATCGGGTTTTGCACCGCGCCGAGCCGGGCCAGCGCGGCCATCACGACCATGGTTTCGAGCGTGGTGGGCAGCTGCCACGAGACGACCGTTCCCGCGCCGATCCCGCGTTCGGCGAACGCGGCGGCCATCGCACAGGCGGCGTCGTGGAACTGACGTGCGGTCAGGCGGCGCCCCTGGTCGTCGGCGAGCAACGGCCGCGGCGATGCCGTCTTCGCCGCGTCGGCGATCAACGTCCAGTAGGTGACGCCGCTTCCGATGCTCATTCGTTCGTCGGATTGACCTGCGTCGGGCGGAATCCGGAGTGCGCTATCGCGACCGACACACCACTGCCGATGGGACCTGTGCGGTCGACGAGGACGGCCGACCCGGTGGCCACCCCGTCGTGGCTGTAATGGGTCAGGGAGGCCATGCCGATGTGCGGGCCTTCCGGCAGCCGGCTCAGCGTGAGCGTGTAGTCGACGTTGATGAACTGCAAGCCGTTCGTGCCCCAATTGGCAAGGGACGCCGTGATATCGGCCGCCATGGCGGCGCGGGTGAAGGGGGTGAGCGGTTCGCCGTCGATGAGCGAACGTGTCTCGTACAACCAGGTATATTTCGGGCCCGAGGTGTCGGCCCAGTCGGGGTCGCGATTCTGCAGTTCGGTGCCCCAGCCGTAGGTGCGCATGAAGAGCGTGGGTTGGGCGCCGTCCTCGAGGGGCAGCGGCGGCATCTGCGGTTGCGGCGACCACACCTGCCCCTCCGGCTGGGGGCCGCGCCGCAGGAACAGCGCACTCCCCCGCGCGACCGGGGCGTCACGCTGGGTGACGACCGCCTCGACGAGCCGCAGGCGCCGACGGTCGTGGTGCACGGTGGTGTGCACCTTCATGGGTTCCAGCGCGACCGGCGCGGGAAGGTCGACGGTCAGCCGGGCGGGTTGCAGTTCCGGGTCATCGACCGCGCGTTCGAGCGCCCAGCCCAGCAGGCCACCGACCACATGCCCGCTGAGCGATGGACCCCACCCACCGCGGGCGATCTGATTTGGCACGAAACGGCTTTCGTCGCGCGAGAAGTACGGCGCCTGCGCCGCTGCGGCAACGTCATCCGGCACGACATTGGTCTCGGTCAATGCACGACGCTCCGCCCAGAGATGGATCCCTCGTGTGAGGATGGCAACAGTAGATATTACAGTTTGCTCGCCAGTCTCAACGGGCCGACCTGTTGCGGGTCAATTGTGTAGCCGAGCAACGGCGTTGGCGCGCGTCAGGCGATCGCGGCGCCCACCAGGTGGCCGATCGCGTAGGTGATCGACAGCGCGAGGCCGCCCCCGATGACGTTGCGCAGCACGGCCGGGCCCCTGGGCGCCCCACCCAAACGGGCCGACACCGCCCCGGTCATCACCAGCGCGGCGAGTACGGCCGCGACGGTGACCGGGATTCGCCACGCCGCCGGCGGCGCCAGGATGGCGATCAGCGGCAGCAGGGCGCCGACCGCGAACGACAGCGCCGACGACGACGCCGCCTGCCACGGGTTGGTGAGCTCATCGGGATTGATACCGAGTTCGACTTCGGCGTGGGCGAGCAGCGGATTGTGGTCGGTCAGCTCCTCGGCGACGGTGCGGGCGGTGGCCGCACTCAGGCCTTTCGCCTCGTAGAGGGCGGCGAGCTCGTCCAACTCGGCGGCAGGATCGTCGCGCAGTTCTTGGCGCTCCTTGTGCAACAGCGCCTTCTCGGTGTCACGCTGGGTGCTGACCGACACGTATTCGCCCAGCGCCATCGACACCGCCCCGGCGACCAGTCCGGCGCTGCCGGCGGTCAATACCGGGGCGCGTTCTATCGTCGCGGCGGCAACGCCCACCACGATGCCCGCCGTGGAGACGATTCCGTCATTGGCGCCCAGCACTCCGGCGCGCAACCAGTTCAACTTCGATGAGACCGAGCCCTGATGCGGTTCGGCGGGATGCGGATGCGACGGACTCGACACGGCCGCAACGATATACGCCGCCACGCCGGCGGACTAGCATACGTAGCCTTGCCAAAGCAGTGACGACGTCTCGGCCGCGGCGTTTTGCCCGAAGGTGGCCGCGGCGGGCCGGCGTCGATTCGCGACACATCAACGTCTGCGACGACTCGCCGTCACAAGCCGGCGTGGTTTATCTCTCGCGGTTCCCGGCGCCGTCCGCCCTCCTCCGCCACGTCAACACGCAGGTCGGCGCGCCCCAGAGGTTCTGCATGGACCACTCACAGCCGTTGCATAGGGAAGCTATCTAGGGTCGGTCGGGTAAGGGGGGATTCTGAGGAGTTCACCAGCCGATAGACAGGTGAAGGACTATGAAACTTAAGCAAATACTCGGGGGGATCACCGTCGCCGGCGCTCTGGGAGCCGCCGCGCTGGGTATGGGTGCCGGTGCGGCCAACGCCGCTCCGGGTGCGCCGCCGCCCGGCCCGGCCGGCAGTCACGGCGGGCCGGCACCCGGAGGTATCCATCCACCGAACGCACCGGGTGATCCGGGCGGCCCCGGCGGTCCCGGTGGTCCGGGCGGCCCCGGCGGTCCGGGCGGACCGGGTGGCCCCGGTCACCCCGGCGGCCCCCAGGGCGGTCCCGGCGGACCTGGCGGCCCCGGGGGTCCCGATCATCCGGGCGGACCCGGCGGACCCGGTGGACCCGATCACCCGGGCGGACCGGGCGGACCCGGTGGACCCGATCACCCGGGCGGGCCTGGGGGTCCCGGCGGACCCGGTGGGCCGGGCGGCCCGTGGCACGGAGACCCGCAGCGTGGCTACTTCCGCGGCGCACCTTGGGGTGACGGGCCGGCACCCTGGGGGCCCGGCGAGCCGCCGCGACCCGATTGGGACAGGCCACTCCCGCCGCCTGGCGGGCAATGGGGATACGGCCCGATCAACTACTGGGGTTACCAGGAGACGCCCATGTGGGATGACGGATTCCACCAGTGGGGGTTCTGGTTCTTCGGAGTCTGGATTCCGCTGTAAACAGCAGTGACCACAGCGCCCGCTTCGCCACTTGGCGAGGCGGGCGCTGTGCTGCCGTCCGATGAACGAGCCAGGCCGCCGGGGCGACGCGTGCGGTGGTTGCTCAGGTGGGACCTTTGGCCTTCGGGCGGGGGCCCTACGCCATGCCATAGATGCCGTATGACCCTCGTTTGACGTGTCTCGATAGCGAAACATCGAGGTCACGGATTGGGCTCAAAGCTGAGCAATTGACCGGACAGGAGGCGCGATGACCTCGCCAGAACTTCGCGTGAGCCCGCTCTACGCGGGCACGGTTGTCGTCGCCGTGGTATCGGGAATCTGCGCATTGGCCGCGCTTGCCGCCGGATCGCCGCTTCAGTTCGGTGTCGCGTTGGCGATATTCGCCGCGGGGTGGATCGCCGCCGACTTCATCGAACGAGCGGCTGCGCCCGGGCAGCAGCGTTTGGCTCGATGTGAAGTCACCGTCGCCCGCCCGCTGCCCGCTTACCGACCTTCGCGCGTCGTGCACGCCGGTCAGTGCGAGCATTTCTCGCGGCCGGCTCCGCGGGTCGTGAGCAAGTTCGCCGCCTGACGATCGATCAGCTCTTGGTGCCGACCGTAATCAGGTCGGGAATGACCTGCGTCCACATCGGTCGCCGAACGCGATGCTGATCGCCGATTGCAAACCCGGCACCCTCGAACAACGCGCGCATCTCCCCCGGCGACGCATTGTGCTGCGGCTTCCATCTGTTGGCCGAGGGTGCTTGCAGCAGCGGTTGCCGGGCGCTCAAGGCCGCGACGGCCACCAACCCGCCCGGCGCCAGGACGCGGTGGAATTCGCGCAACGCCGCCGGCTGGTCGAAGAAGTGGAACGCCGAGGTGGTCACCACCGCGTCGAGCGCACCGTCGTCGAACGGCAACTGTTCAGCCGGGCCCCGCAGCCACCGCACCCGGTCCGTCCTGGCGCGGGCGCGGGCGAGCATGCCGTCGGACATGTCGACACCGAAGATCTCGTCGGGCTCCAGCTCTCGGGCGATCCGGTCACTGAGAATGCCGGTGCCGCAGGCGATGTCGGCGATCTTGCGGGCCCGATGAGCGCGCAGCTGCGCAATCACCTCATCGTGTGGCGGGCGGTAAACCCACCGCTGGAGGAACGGCAGATCGTACGCCGGGGCCAGAACACTCCACAGCCGCGTGACCGTGTCGTTGAGCCCCCGCCGACTCGGTGCCGTCATTTGGCCAGCACGGAGCTGTAGTAGATGGTGTCGGCGACCGACACCGAGTCGTTGGTTTGCGGAATCGCGGCGAGCCCGCTGTCGGCCAACAGCTCGCTCATCTTGGTGCCGACCGTCCGCCACCCCAGGTTCTCCAGATATTCGGCAACGTCGTTGCGCTCGCCCTCGAAACCCAGCTCCTCCCAATCCAACTCGAAGCCGTGGTCGCGCCACTTGGCGGTGGCCCTGCGCATCATCTCCCGTGCCTTCTCGACGTCCTGTTGTGGCCGGTCCGGGATGGCTTCCACGGCCAGCCTGCTGCCCTCGGCGCTCAGCGCGGAGATGTTGTCGAGCAAGCGATCCTGCGCGTCCGGCGGCAAGTACCCGAAAAGGCCTTCCGCGATCCAGGCCGTCGGGCGGCTCTTGTCGAAACCCGCTTCCACCAACGCTTTCGGCCAATCGCGTCGCAGGTCAATCGCGACCGTGCGCAGGTCGGCCTGCGGGGCGGCGCCCAGCTTCGCCAGTGTGGTGGTCTTGAATTCGATCACCTCCGGCTGGTCGATCTCGAACACCGTCATGTCGGCCGGCCACGACAACCGGTAAGCGCGCGCGTCCAGGCCGGACGCCAGGATGACGGCCTGACGGATGCCCGCCTGCGCCGCCTCGCGAAAGAACGTGTCGAAGAACCGGGTACGAGCGGCCATGGCCGCGGGCATGTGCTCGAGTTTCCACCCGGAGTCGTGGTCGTCGACGTCGGCGGCGTCGAGGTCACCGTCGACCCATCGTGTGAAGAAGTCCACGCCGACGGCGCGAACCAGCGGCTCGGCGAACCGGTCCTCGATCAGCGGAGTGTCGGCCTTGGTGGCGATCGCCCGGGCCGCGGCCACCATGGTGGCCGTCGCGCCGACGCTGGTGGCCAAGTCCCACGAGTCGTTGTCTGTGCGTGGCATGCGCCTGTTTCCCCCTCGGAGTGAAGCGATACTTAGCCACTATAACGACCGCGAGGGGCTGTGGGTTCCCGCGTGTTTCGCGGCAGGTCGCCGCGGGCCCGGGGCGTGGTTGTGGGTCCTACCGGGGGCCGGGGCCGCCACGCCCACCCGGCCCGCCGGGACCACCAGGTCCACCCGGCCCGCCGGGACCACCTGGTCCACCCGGCCCGCCGGGCCCGTTCACGGCGGGGACCGCGGGAACGCATTGATGCAAGTCCACGCTCCACACGAACCCTTCAGCGCAATTCGGGTCGGCGCGGCTGATGGCCGGCGCGGAAATCGCGATTGTCGGCAATGCCGTCAAAGCGAGCGCGAAGGCGCCGAAAGCCCAACCCCGTAACAGGTGCTTCATCGCCGCGATGCTCATGTCGGTCATTTTGCGACAGGCGACCCACTGGCGGTGCTGTTATTCGGTAACCAGTTCGAACACCGGGATGAGCCGGTCGGTGCGCTCCTGGTACTCGCCGAACCCCGGCGCGCGCTCGACGACGATCCGATACACGGAATCGCGCTCGTCGGGCGGCAATTCACGCACGGTCGCCGGCTTGGGGGCCTGCGAGCCGATCTCCACAGTCACCCGTGGGTTGGCGCGGATGTTGTGCACCCATGCGGGGTTGTTGTCCCGGCCCGCGGCGGACCCGACGACGTAGATCCTGCCGTCCACGTCGAAGTAGGCGACGGGATTCACTCGCTGCGCACCGCTGCGCGCACCGGTCGAGGTCAACAGCAGCAACGGAAAGCCCTCGAACTGTCCGCCGACCTTGCCGCCGTTGCGGCGGAACTCCTCGATGTTGCGCTCGTTGAATTCGCGCTCGGAGCGCTTCACATCGTCGGCCATCACCCCATCCTCGCAGGGAATCCGGCGGCGAACTGACCCACGGTTGACCGTCGCCGAATTCGGGTATCACCTGGCAATCCCATCGGGGGGGTATCCGCTTCCGCTGCGACGAAGTGAGCACGAGATGGTCGGCTGGCTGGACAGGCTGCAGCGACGAAACCGCGCCGCGGGCGTGGTGATCGCCGTCGTTTACAAATACCTCGACGACCAGGGCGGATATCTGGCCGCATTGATCACCTACTACGGCTTCGTGTCGCTGTTCCCCCTGCTCTTGCTGTTGACGACGGGCCTCGGGCTGATCCTCGCGGGGCGCCCGGATCTGCAGCAACAGGTGCTGCACAGCACCTTGAGCCAATTCCCCGTCATCGGCAACCAGTTGCATGAGCCCGCAGGCCTCAGCGGCGGCACCGTCGCCGTGGTCGTCGGCATCGCAGGTGCGCTTTACGGTGGTCTGGGCGTCGGTCAGGCCGTGCAGAATGCGATGGACTCGGTATGGGCCGTACCGAGGAACAAGCGTCCCGACCCGTTGCGCTCCCGCGCGCGCAGCCTGCTTCTCTTATTGGTCCTCGGCTCGGCCGCCCTGGCCGCCACCGCCCTGTCCGCGGCCGGCCAGGCCACCGGGGCGCTGGGCGTATTCGGAAAGATCGGCGTCGCACTGGTCGCCGTAGGAATCAACGCACTGATCTGCCTCGTGGCCTTCCGGGTGACCACCGCCCGGGGGCTCACCTATCGCCAGGTATTGCCCGGAGCGCTTGCGGCAGCTGTGATCTGGCAGGTATTGCAGTGGGGCGGAGCCGGTTACATCCGGCACACGGTGAAGACGGCCAGTGCCACCAACAGCGTCTTCGCTTTGGTGCTGGGATTGTTGGCCTTCCTGTTTCTCATCTCGTCAACACTGGTTTTGTGCGCCGAAATCAATGTCGTTCTGGTGGAACGGCTTTACCCGCGCGCCTTGCTCACGCCGTTCACCGATGACGCGGAACTCACACCGGCCGACCGCAAGACGTACACCAAGAAGGCAAAAGCCGAACAGGTCAAGGGGTTTCAACGCGTCAGCGTCAGGTTCGGCGACCTCGCCCGCAAGGCGGGCCGGCCCGGTACGCCGACGCCGCCGACGATCCGGAGCCGGCCCGCCGGCTAGTCAGTTGCCGCGGCCCGTTTCTTGCTGCAGCTCGTCGATGAGCTCCGACGCCTGGGCCTTGGTCATGTCGTCGGGCACCTCGCGCTTGGCTTCCTGGGCCAGGGTGTGCACGTAGCTCCGCTGGGGACCGGTCATCGGCTCGTCGCCCGTCACCCACTGGGACGGGTCCTTCTCGGGATTTTCGCCGGGCGCCTGTTGCGTGTCGTCAGTCATGTCTTCCACCTCCGCGCAGGGGAATAGCCATCGCACGTACGTTCGAAACATGGCTTGGGTGTGGCAGGCGTCGCAGCCAGGACCCGTCCCATTTTGGAAGAATCGATGCCATGTCGCGTTCCTTCGACATCCTGATCGAGTCGCCGGTGAGCGTGGAGCAGATCCACGCGACGTTCGGCCGCGAGGACTATTGGCTGGCCCGCCTTCGGGTCAGCGATGCTCCCACGACCCTGGATTCACTGGTCGTCGACGCCGACGGCACGGTGGCGGTTCGCGCGACCCAGCACGTGTCTCGCCAGCTACTGCCCACGCTGATCGCCAAAGCCGTCCCCGGCGAGCTCAAGATCGTCCACAGCGAGACGTGGCGACCAAGCGGGGACGGCGAGGTCCGAGGGCAGATCAGGGTGGTGACGTCAGGCGGCGTGGGATCCGGCCGTGCGGAAGCACGGATGGCGCCGACCGACGACGGCACGCAACTGCGGTTTGCCGTCCAGGTGGCGGTGAAAATCCCGCTGGTGGGCCGCAAGCTCGAGAAGTCGATGGAAGCCGACCTGGCCGAGAGCATTCCGGCGCTACAGCGCTTCACGACCACCTGGATCGCCGAAAATCCCTGAGACCTGAGAGGCTCGTCAGCCGTCCGCGATGGGCGAGGCGGGCTCGACGGCGACGAGTTCGGTGAGTCCGCTGATGGTGAGGATGGGCATCAGGATCGGGTGGGCGATCAGGTTGATGTGGTTGGCGTGGGCGAACAGGGCGTTGATGGCGGCGCTGTCCAGGTACTCGACGCCGCTGAGGTCGACGGTGAGCGGGCCGCCCCCGGCCGCCTGGCCGCTGGCGGCGGTGAGGGCTTGAACGAAGGCGTCGATGTTGCTCAGGTCGATCTCCCCCGCGGCGACCAACATCAGTTCCCCGTCGTTGCGGCGCGCGGTGTCGAGGGTGAGCGACGTGGGCATCATGTGATCCTCGCGGATAGACGAACCGTGGTTCCGGCGGCGTCGGGGTCGATGGTGACGTCGTGCATGAGCCCCCGCATCAGGGCGATACCCCGGCCCCGATATGGATAGCTGGCCGGCTGCGGGGGCTTCCACGTGCCGGTGTCGGTGATCGTCAACTGCACTTGGTCCACCAGTGCGGTCGCGCCGAGGCTGATCGTGCCCTCGGGTTTGTCACGATGACCGTGCTCGATGGCGTTGGCGACGGCCTCGCCGGCGGCGACGAGCACGTTCATCGCCTGTTCTGGGTCCAGCCGGGTCCGAGTCAACCAGTGGCGCAACGCCGTTCGGGCCGGGGCGAGGTGGCTGACGTCGGCGGGGAAGGTCAGCTCCAGCGGCGCGGGATGGCGGTAGAGCAGCAGGACGACGTCGTCCTGATAGCCGCCGCCGGGAGCCAAACCGGACATGATGTTATTCGCCAAGTCGTCGAGGGTGGAGCTCCGTCCGTCCTGCACCAGCGTCGCGGCGCGGGAGATGCCCTGTCCCAGCGCGGTGCGGCGGCGTTCGACCAACCCGTCGGTGTAGAGCAGCAGGGTCGCCCGCGCCGGCAGGATCACCCGACCCTCGGGGCGGGGCCAATCCGCACGCACCCCCAACGCGATGGTGTGACCGTCGTCGAGCATCTGCGTGGTGCCGTCCGCGTGGACCAGGATGGGCGGCGGGTGCCCGGCGCTGGAATACACCAGCTCCCCCGTCTCCGGGTTGAGCACCGCGCAGACGGCGGTGGTGCACTGGGCGCCGGGCAACCGCGCCGCGAAGCGATCCATCCCGGCCAAAGCGGCGCCCGGGCTTGGATTTTCGAACAGCAGCGC
>NZ_LZKD01000171.1:0-807 GCF_001668695.1 Mycobacterium sp. E2497 | reverse complement strand
GGGATGACGCTGCTGGACATCGGCTGCGGCTGGGGCGCCACCATGCGGCGGGCCATTGAGAAGTACGACGTGAACGTCGTGGGCCTGACATTGTCGGAGAACCAGGCCGAGCATGTGCAGAAGACGTTCGACCAGATGGACACGCCCCGCACCCGGCGGGTGCTGTTGGAGGGGTGGGAGAAGTTCCACGAGCCCGTCGACCGCATCGTCTCGATCGGCGCCTTCGAGCACTTCGGCCGCCAACGCTACGGGCGCTTCTTCAAGATGGCCTACCAGGCGCTGCCGTCCGACGGGGTGATGTTGCTGCACACCATCGTTCGCCCGTCCTTCAAAGACGCCCGGGCGCGGGGCATGAAGCTGACCCACGAGATCGTGCACTTCTCGCAGTTCATCTTGACCGAGATCTTCCCCGGCGGGTGGCTGCCGACACCGCAGACCGTCGGCGAGTACGCGGTCACGGCCGGCTTCGAGCTGACCCGGGTCCACTCGCTGCAGCTGCACTACGCGAGGACCCTGGAGACCTGGGCTGCCGCCCTCGAGGCCAATCGCGAGCAGGCCGTCGCCATCCAGTCACAAGAGGTCTACGACCGCTACATGAAGTACCTGACCGGCTGCGCGAAGCTGTTCCGCAAGGGCATCAGCAATGTCGGGCAGTTCACCCTCGTGAAGTAGGTGGCGAGGGGCCGGGGACCGCTACTTTTCCAGCGTGAACTGGTCGACGTCCGTGTAACCCTGGCGGAACAGCTTCGCGCAGCCGGTCAGGTACTTCATGTAGCGGTCGTAGACCTCTTGTGACTGGATGGCGAC